>JAKAAG010000001.1 GCA_021797085.1 Nanobdellota archaeon | reverse complement strand
GTACTTGTTAAATTTATCCGCTAGAATTATATTGCTAGGTATCTCCGCCATAAGGAATATCTTGAAGTCCTCATTCCTCTCCAGACCGTTTTCTTTCAGTATATTCAAAACCTTTTCTAATTCATCAACAGTTCTTGTAAACGGAACCATAACATGCAAATTCTTAAGTCTGAACTCCTCTCTTACTTTTTTAACAGCTTTTAACTCCAATACAAAAGCCTCTTTATACTTTGGATCATAATACCTTGAAGAACCTCTCCACCCCAGCAAAGGACTGCTTTCTTTTGGCTCGAATTCTTCACCGCCTTCCAAGTGCGAATATTCATCTGTTTTAAAATCACTGAACCTTAAAATTACTGGCCTTGGATTAAAAGCAGCACACACTTTTCTTATACCTTCTGCTAATGTATCAACCAAAAGATCGGACTTGCCTTCCTTTATAAGATAAAGGGGATGCTTCCCTATGTTTGCCCATATGAACTCCTCTCTCATCAATCCAACCCCGTCAGCATGCAATTTTGCTGTCTTTCCCGCGAGGTCCGGCTCTCCGAGATTCACTAAGATTTTTGTCCCAGTTATTATCATTCCTTCATTTACAATTGTTTGGCTGCCTTTTTCCTCTTTCTCTTCTTCTACATTTATTTCTCCACTGTATACTAACCCATTCTTAGAATCTACAGTTATTATGTCACCTGTTTTTATAACATCGGTTGCCTTCTTTCCTCTTCCACCGGTTCCTACTATACATGGAACTCCAAGTTCTCTTGAAACTATTGCTGCATGTGAGGTTATTCCACCTTCATCTGTAACTATTGCCTTTGCTTTTTTCATTGCCGGGACCCAGTCTGGGCTTGTCATTATCGTTATCAAAATTTCTCCAGATTTGAACTGACCAATGTCTTTTACATCAAGTATAACGTGTGCAGGGCCAGAAATGAACCCTGGAGAAGCTGGCAAACCTGAAAGAATGACGACTTGTTTGCTTTCTGTAGTTTTTATCTTGTCCTTATTTGACCATACCGTTTCTGGCCTGGCCTGGACAATGTACAACTTGCCATCCTCGTCTCTCGCCCATTCGATATCCATCGGCCTCTTGTAATGCTGTTCTATATTAAATCCGTAACCTGCAAGCTCAAGAACTTTTGAATCTTCAAGACACTGTTTTTTTGCTTCTTCGTCACTTAATTTAACATCCTTTGTTCCGCCTTCCTTCAACCTTACAAGCTTTCTGTCCTTGTTCTCTATTACTTTTCTTTTTATCTGCATCGTTTTCTTGTCTATGTAGAAAAGATCCGGAGTTACTATCCCTCCGACTATGTATTCTCCCAAACCATAACTGGATTCTATGACTATAACTGACTGATCGCCGTTTGAAACATCGAGTGTAAACATTACTCCTGATTCAATGGAGAAAATCTGTTTCTGGATTACAACTGCAAGTGCAACAGTTTTTGTGTCTATGCTGTTCTTTGCCCTGTAATAAATTGCTCTTTCGTTGAACAAACTGGAGTAGCATTCCTTTACTTTCTGTATCAATTCATTATCGCCATGCACATTCAAATAAGTATCCTGCTGCCCGGCGAAGCTTGCATCCGGCAGATCTTCTGCGGTGGCAGACGATCTTACGGCAACAAACTCAGCATTACTTTCCTTAACAAGTTTGTGGTAGCTTGTCAAAAGCTCTGAAACCAGGTCTTTTGGCAATTCGGAACCCATGATTGCAGTCTTTATCTCCGAGCTTGCCTTTTTAAGATCGTTCTCATCCTCTACGTTTATGTTTTTTACGGCATCATTTATCTTCCCCCTTATGTTGTTTTCATCAAGAAACTTATTGAATGCATAAGACGTGGTCGAAAACCCCGGAGGCACGGGAACTTCGACGTAATTTGTCATTTCACCGAGGTTTGCCGATTTCCCGCCAACTTCGGGAATGTCCTCTTTTTTTATGTCTTTAAACCACAGAATTAATTTTTCTTTATTTTCCATTAACTTACGACGCACTTGTAGAATTAATAAACTTTGCGTTTAAAATGGCTTTGTTTATAAAGTGCCTTTTGTTTATTAAGTCGGGTTTTTGTTTATAAAGTCCCGAATCCGTTTAATAGGTCCTACTTTCTGAACAACGCTATAAACACCCACAAAGTATATAAATCACAAGTAATAGTGGGTGTTATATGAACAAAAAACTCCTTGTTATTATCGCCTCGCTAACTTTATTGTTCGTGATTATAGCAATCCTAATGGAAATGCCGGCGTTATCACCTAAAAGTAACAGTAACTCGATTCTTCAGGTAAACTTTGCCACATTAAATACTGCTACTTCAGATGTTTGTATCTTTGGAATTGCTCAAACCGAGAGCTTTTTGAACTCGAAGCCGAGCGGAGCATACCTCCAAGGTTCTTGTTGTAATTATATGGACTATAGCGCTTATACTCAGCAGATAAACAGACTAAAGAATTATTCAAACATCTCTGAAATTCCGTCCGACCCTTACAATGTATCAGTCGCACTGGTAAAGCAGATGGTTTCATACTGGAACGCATCACTAAGCCCTCAGCAGAACGCTACTCTGACTCATGCGATAAACATAAGCGAACAGATGGGGGGAGATATAGGATATTGTTGTTGTGAATGTTGGGCGTGGTATTTTCACGAAGGGCTGCTTAAATATCTTATTTTGAATCACAACATGAGTGCGGAGAACCTTGGGACTATACTTTATTTAGAAGACTGCTGTGGCGGTCCTTTAGGCTCCCCGGGATTTAACGCGTGAATCGTCGGGATTCAAATGATTGGATGAAAACTGTTTAAAAAGTCCAGAAAGTGTTTGATAAGTACCACTTTTTAAACAAAGCCGTTTAAAATTAGACAAAAAAAAATACAACGCGTGATTCAAAACCTTTTAAGGAAACGCGTGAACTGATGCATGTTTTCGGCTATGTTGCCGCTCATCTTATCGTATTCTTTTATTGCTTCTTTTCCCTTTTCTGTTATCTTGTACTGCTTTCTTGCCTTTTCACTCTTGTTTTCCTTGCTTACCGCTTCTATGTAACCGGAGTGTTCCATCTGCACAAGAGAAGGGTAAACTGCCGCGGGTCCGGGTCTCCACATCCCGTCTGTCTTTTCAAATATCTGCTCCATTATCTCAAAGCCATGCATCGGCTTATCCATTAATAATCTTAACATAAATGGTTGAAGCAGGCCTTTTGGGATAATATCAACATTAAAAGGCCCGCATCGGCAACGTCTGCCGTTCATATTCAACTACTTTCCTCATTACTATCTTCAGAACTGTTTTTGGAAAGTTCGTCTATCCTTCTGTTGATAAACTTTATTTCTTCTTCTAGTTCTTCTTTGTAGTCTTTTAGCTTTCCTTCTTTTTCTAAGGTGTTGTACTTTTCAACTAGCTTCTTTATTGCATTTTTTGTAGAATCTAAATCAACCATAAATTAAGAGTGTTAACATTGGATTTAAAGTTTTTGTAGGTGTAATTACTGATTTATATAAAACCACGCAAGATACTAGTAGGAAAAACTTATGAAAGGACAAATTAATAGTGGTTTATTAAGCTTTATAATTGGATTATTAGCTAGCAGTATAGTAACCATTTTAGCGATTGTAATATTCGGCAGTTTTGTGGATATTATAGATAGTAATAGTTTGGTAACTACTAATGCAATTAATTCCATTGAAAATGCAATTGGAATTGGATATCCGACATTAATAGCTATAGTAGTTTTATTAGGAATAATCGTAACGGCTATTGTTCTCAGCTTTAACTCAGGCGAAATAGGAGAAAGAAGCGAAGATTAATATCAGTCTTAAAAATATTTCTTTATTCTTATCCAAGTGATGTAACATTTATTTGTCCATTCACATTGGCATCTGCGTGGCAATAATTAACATATTGAGAGTAAGATTTTGTAATAACCGAAAATTCGAATTGATAGGTTCCGCTTTGAGAGGCAGTAAATTCATAAGTATAGTATCCAGTAAATTCTGGTAAGGTAATTGTGCTTCCAGTTGGACTAACTATTTGAAGCTCTATTGAGCCAGTTATATAACAGGTGTTGCCGTATTGATCTGTAGCGGGTATAGAAATCTTGGGAGAAACATAAAAAGAAACATTATCTCCTCTTTGGACATCTTGATCTACCGATGCTTGCGGAGAAGGAAGCGTACCATTTAGGTTAGCATTGTATGTGTAAGACTTAGTGTTATATGAGCTATGCGTACTACTTGTTGAGCTAGGGATACTGGTACTTTTTGAGGTGTTTGAGTTAATGAATTTATTTAATATTCCAGAATATTCCAAACCAACAATGATTAAGATTAAAACTATTACAACAACAAAAATAGCAGATTTATGCATATATACTAATTATTTTTTGATAATATTTAAACCTTAAAGATAAAAAATTAAAAATGATTATAGATTTTTCTAACATAATTCCAACCATACTTCAAGATTATTGCCAACTCCTTATTATCAGCATTATTATTCAATTAAAACATCACTAATTCTCAACCCAATCTGATTCGAGAGTACGATACCGCTAATTTAAAGAAATTCTTTAATTTGTGTGTATTAAAGTTGAAATTAGATTAAACAAACAATTTATTACCCAATACCAGTAACCACTGAGTTTAATCCCATATAACTACAAATATAACTAATTATTAATTGCAATGCCTCGAACTCTCGAGAATTTCTCCCGAGATTAAACTCAATAATTATTGATATTTTACCGAAATAGCCTCGAGGTATAGTAGAAGTTACCTTGAAAATACCCTTATATGACTGATATACTTATTAGAAATTACTTTGGAATCGTATTACGATATTTATAGTATTTTTGGAAAGTGGGAAATTAAGAAGGAGATATCATATACCCCTCCCTTAGAATGCCCCGACCGGGATTTGAACCCGGGTTTCCGCCTCGAAAGGGCGATGTCCTTGGCCTCTAGACTATCGGGGCACATTCTATCTAAAAACCATTTAAACATTTAAAGATTGGGGCGTATAAATAGGTATGCCAAATGTAACCTTTTATTTTGAAGTGCATCAGCCTTACAGGCTCAAGAGAGTATACTCTTTCATAGAGGACAAGGAGTTCATAGATGTAGAAAAAAACAGGGAGATATTCAACAAAGTTGCGGATAAATGTTACATACCTATGACGAAGCTTCTAATAGACTTAGTAAAAGAGTATCCAGAGTTCAAAGTGAATTTCTCTTTGACTGGTGTTTTCATGGAGCAGGCCGAGATGTTCAGACCGGAGGTTATACAGCTTTTCCAAGAGCTGTTTGACACTGGGAACATGGAACTGCTGGACGAAACGTATTATCACTCCCTTTCATATCTTATAGACAAGGAAGAGTTCGTAGAGCAGGTAAAGCAGCACAAGTCTCTTATGTACCATTACTTTAAATTCCATCCAAAGATATTTAGGAACACAGAGGCATTGTACTCAAACGATATTGCAGAAACCGTTGCTAAAATGGGTTACAACGGAATAATAGCAGAGGGCTGGGAAAGAGTGTTGGGGTGGCGCTCCCCAAATTATATTTACAGGGACCCGGGGGAGAAGATAAAGGTGCTTTTGAGAAATTACAAGCTGAGCGACGACATAGCCTTTAGGTTTTCAACCCCAACGTGGAATGAATTTCCTTTGACTGCCGATAAATACTCTAACTGGGTGGCAAACAATGAAGGGAGCACTGTAAACCTTTTTATGGACTATGAAACGTTTGGTGAACATCAATGGAAAGAAACGGGAATATTCGATTTTATGAAAGATCTGCCTGGCAAGCTTATCGGTAAAGGTGTAGGGTTCAATAAGGTCTCGGAGGCAATAAAGCAAAAGGCAACCGGCATAGTAGATGTACCATACTACCTTTCATGGGCAGACATGGATAGGGATTTATCAGCATGGCTTGGAAACCAGATGCAGGATGCGGCATTTAATAAATTAAAAGCAATGGAGAAGGAAGTTCTATTATCAGAAAACGAGGAGCTGATAAGAAGGTGGAGGATACTCCAGACCTCTGATAATTTTTATTACATGTGCACAAAGTGGTTTTCTGATGGTGATATACACAAATATTTCAATGCCTATTCTTCACCGTATGTAGCATACTTGAATTATATGAACATAATCTCGCAGCTTGATTCTATGGTCAAAGCCTTCTTAAAGCAGCGTCATAAGCCTCAAGATAAACAGGAAGGAACTTATCCCAGCCAAATTGATTAGCAAGGTCATTTGCAGATATCTTTAATTTCAAAAGGTCATCGTCATCCATAAGAGCTATCTTAAGCATGTCTTTTGCTATCTGTGTTATGGAGTCCTCCCTCTTTCTTCCAAGCATTCTTTCAACAAAAACTCCCTTGTATCCGTCATTGTAATCATTTAAAAGGTATTGGCCAAAGCCGCTGTAATCCGATGTAAAGGAAATTGACATGTACGCCGCTGCTTCTAAAGGGGTATACCCGAAAGGCTCGTACTTTGAAAGGAAAAACCCTGCAGTTGAAAGGGCAAGCATTTCATAGTAAGTAAGGTTAAGCAGCTCATCGCCAACGGCAAGGTATTTTGGATAGAATACAACTTTCACGTGGTTTTCTACCGAGTTATTAAGGTTGTTTTCCCTGAGTTTGTTTATTATTGCGTCATTATTTTCAGGGTATGAGAGTATGAAAGGAGTAAGAGGTGGGTTTGTGGGCTTAGGCCTTCTGAGTTGTTTAATCAGTCTTTTCGAGTCATTTATTATCTTGCTGTAAGCTTTGTCAACATTCCCTTCTTCAAGTTCTATTGAAGAGGCTATCACAGAATCAAAGTTCTTCACGTCTTCATCCAATGCGGATTTTATGCTCATATAAGTAAGGTAGTTTGCAACTACATCGTTTCTCACTCCTATTGTACCAGAAGGAACTGCTATGAGTGCTATGACATAGCTTCCGTCTGTAAGCATCTTATCAAGCTTTCCAAGCGCGTCTATGAAAACATCATAGCCTTTGTCATAAAATTCGTACCTGCCACTTGTTATGAACACCCTTATGCTGCTTGGATTAAGGTCATAATAAGGGAGGAAATATGCATTCAGGAAATTGTCAAGCTTCTTTTTTGCGTTTACTCTCATAGTAGTAAGTTCATCCGTCAGCGGAAGGTTGTCAGTGTCTATTCCGTTTATGGTCACAAAATCGGGTTTTTTACCAAGGATTATGTTTGCTTCCTTTGCCACTACCCTGCTCACCGCAGTGAATATCGTTGCGTTGAAAGCCCCCGCCTTTTCAGTGAAATGCTTTGCTGCTACCCCATACTTATAAGGCATGTCCGGCGTTATCCCCGTGTTTGCAATCACATATGCGTTCGTGTTTCCACCAGAATAGGATATCGCTCTACCAAGAACTGTTGCATGCACTGTGAATACCGTTGGTATCTTCACGTTTTTATATTTTAAGTAAAGTATCGCGCCCGCAGAGAGCCATTCATGGACCTGCACAACTATAGACTGCTTTATTGTTTTGCTTAATGCTTCTATGACTGCTCCAGCAGCATACGACCATGCAAGTGGTTCATTGTAATCTCCTGGCGAGTTCAATGAGTCTATCCTGAAGTTGTCCCAGAAATCCTTTTTTACCTCGTTTATGTGCTTGTTTTCAAATTCCTTGGCGTCTATCAATATAAGGTTTACATCATTCGCAGAGGACCATTTCCCAAAGTATATCTTTACACCATCAAGCTTTATGTTAGCCATAGCGTCCTTTATGTACTGTGGAGGAGGGCTTTCCATGAATTCAACCGCCGCTTGGTTTGGATTATAAAATCCTATTGCTAAGTAATTGTCCCCGAATTGTTTTTTCATGTATGATGATTTAGATGTCAAAACCGTCCATATCCCGCCCACCTTATTTCCGGCTTCAAATGAGACCTCTATTAGAAATTTATCCATAACTTTATTAATTGTTGGCTGAATAAAAAACTATCTTAGCAGAAAGCTTTATTTATATCGTATGATATATAGAAAGAATGGTAGAAAAGTTGATAATAATTGGTTCTGGACCGGCAGGTTATACTGCTGCAATATACGCTGTAAGAGATGACCTAAATCCCTTGTTGATAAGGGGCTTTGAAGTAGGCGGCCAGCTTATGCTCACATCGGCAGTGGAAAACTTTCCTGGTTTTAAATCAATTTTTGGGCCGGAGCTTATGGATAAGATGGCAGAACAGGTCAAGGCATTGAACTGCAGAATCATAGATGACAATGTTTCCAAGGTTGATTTAAATGTTTATCCATACAAAGTTTTTGTGGGCGAAAAGGAATATGAAACATATTCTATAATAATATCGACGGGTGCGTCAGCTAGGTGGCTTGGATTAGAAAACGAAAAAAGACTGATAGGCAAGGGAGTTTCAGGCTGTGCAGTTTGTGACGGGGCATTCTTCAAAAACAAAAAAGTTGTAGTTGTAGGTGGGGGAGACAGCGCAATGGAAGATGCAAGTTATCTTTCAACGCTTACAAATTCAGTGACTTTGATACACAGAAGGCATGAGTTCAGGGCAAGCAAAATAATGCAGGATAGGGTATTTTCAAACAAGAAGATAAACATAATCTGGGACAGCGAAGTAATAGACGTGTTGGGAAAGGAGCACGTGGAGGGCGTTAAGATAAAAAACCTGAAAACAAATGAAGAAACTGAATTAAAGACAGATGGTCTTTTCCTTGCAATAGGGCACAATCCGAATACAGATCTGTTCAAAGGCTACATTGACTTGGATGAAAACGGGTACATAAAGACAAGGGAGTTTACAAAGACCAGCAAGGAAGGGGTATTTGCAGCTGGTGACGTGCAGGACAGGCGTTACAAGCAAGCGGTTATAGCGGCAGGGTGGGGAAGCATGTGTGCAATAGATGCAAGAAAGTTTTTAGAGGAAAAGGGCTTAAATTGATTCTGTAACCCCTTTGAATTTTTTAGCGTAGTCTTCAGGTACTAAAGTATTGACAAAAACATTCTGTCCAAGTTCTATGCCTGCCAAATTCGAAAGTCTAGGATAAACCTCTATGTGCATGTGGTAATCCTTTTCTTTCTTGTTCTCGTGTATGACAAAGTTGTATGCCTGCTCCCCAAACAGCTTTTTATTTGTTTGTATTAATTTTTTCAGCCCTTCAACAAGCTCTTCCTTTTCTTCCTGGCTTAGATCCATTATGTAATTGATGTGCCTTTTCGGCAAGATCATAGACTCACCTGCAAATCTTGACCCGTAAGGTGCAACCGCTATTACCTTTTCATTTTCAAACAAAATTCTTCCCTCTTCTTTCTTTATTCCATCCTCATAAATGCAGGAATTGTTTTCTTTTAGGTACTTCTTTGCTATTTCTATCTCTATTGCTGGAGTGCCGAGTATTTCAGGCCATGCTATTATCTGCGTATGTGGATGGCCTATGCTTGCACCCCCCGAGGCCCCATAATTTTTAAACACCATTACATGCTTTATGTAGTTTCTTGAATACAAGTCTTCTTCCCTTTCTATTAATGTATTCAACCATTCAAGTGATTTTTTCATGTCCATGTTCTCAAATTTATCGAAGTGATTTGGGCTTTCTATCAAAACTTCATTGTAACCATATCCTGATATGGAGGAAAGAAATCCGTTTTCATACTCTAAAGGGGTATGGCCATCTAGTTCCGGAAACTTGTTTCTTATCACCATAGTTGTCCATGGCTCATTTACATGCATTATCTCAAGGTTTACTCTGTCTACTGTATCTGGTTCAAATGGACAGTCTTTAAGGTTTTTTGCGCCTTCATCTTCTATCTCTAATTCCTTTGGCCTGTGGTCTCTGCCTGGAACTATAACTGAATAATATCCAGTTCTATAATCTTTCCTTATCTCGCTGTATTGGCTGTCCATTCCTTATTAAAGGAATTTTTCAATTTAAAGTTTTAATGGTTCTTCTGTTTGAATCACCTGCTTTGATAGTATAATCTGTATTGCAAAATCATTTAAAACAGTGGAAAACTTTAAATATAACACTAAGCTCTATTAGAGATATCAATGCAAGCATGCATTGAACATATCTAAGTTATTAGGAGGAGGTACAATATGGCAGAAGGAATTCAACCGATTTTCATCTTACCAGAAGGATATAATAGAACAAGCGGAAAGGATGCACAGAGAAACAATATTGCGGCGGCCAAAGCGGTAGCAAATGCAGTGAAATCTACCTTGGGGCCAAGAGGAATGGACAAGATGCTTGTTGACAATATAGGAGATATAACAATAACAAACGACGGCGTAACTGTTTTGAAGAGCATGGAGATAGAGAACCCCGCGGCAAAGATGATAGTAGAGGTTGCAAAGACGCAGGAAGAAGAAGTGGGGGACGGAACTACTACCGCAGTCATAATTGCAGGAGAACTGCTTAAGAATGCGGAAACACTTTTGGATCAAAGCATACACCCTACTTTGGTTGCCAGAGGGTACAGGCTTGCAGCAAACAAGGCGCAGGAAATCCTAGATAAGATAAAATTGCACCTTGATATAGCCAATAAGGAAGATCTAAGCAGGATAGTCAAAACTGCAATAGTGGGTAAAAGCACTGGAGCGGATACACACATAGTTTCATTAATAGTAGATGCAGTTCAGCACGTTAAATCAATGTCAGGCAAGAACGATACTTTGGATTTAGATGACATAAAGGTTGAGAAAAAGGTAGGCGGTGGTTTATTAGATTCAAGGCTGATAAAAGGCGTAATAATAGATAAGGAAAAAGTACATCCAGACATGCCAGAGGAGATTAAAAACGCAAAGGTTGCTCTTTTAAACTTAGCACTTGAGATAGAAAAGACAAACATAGACGCACAGATAAGAATAGAGAAACCAGAGCAGTTACAGGCATTCCTTGATGAAGAGGAAAACATGCTCAAGGAGATGGTCGAGAAAATAAAAGCATCTGGAGCAAATGTAGTTATAGTGCAAAAGGGAATAGATGATACGGCACAGCACTTCCTTTCAAAAGCTGGGATACTTGCATTCCGCAGGGTCTCTGAAAATGACATGAAAAAGATTGGAAAAGCTACAGGTGCGAAAGTCGTGGCAACTCTTGATGAATTAGGAAAGGACAGCCTTGGAGAGGCGGGCATAGTGCATGTTGAAAAGCTTGCGGGAGAAACGCTTGCGTTGATAGAAGAATGCAAGAATCCAAAGGCAGTTACTATACTTGTAAGAGGCGGAACCGAACACGTTGTAGACGAGATACAAAGGGCAATAGACGACAGTTTGGGTGATCTTAAATCAGTCATAGAGGACGGAGGTTCGATAGTGGCTGGAGGAGGAGCAGCCGAGCTTGAAGTATCAAAGAATCTTAGGGACTTTGCAACTGGCCTTGAGGGCAGGGAACAGCTTGCAGTTAATGCGTTTGCGGATGCATTGGAAGTCGTTCCAAAGACACTTGCAGAGAACGCAGGTTTGGATCCAATAGATATACTTGTTGAACTAAGGGCAGAGCACCAGAAAGGAAAAACCTGGGCGGGTGTAAACCTTTTAGATGTATATAAACCTCAAGTGTCTGATATGTATAAAGAAGGAGTAATCGAGCCTTTAAGGACAAAGAAACAGGCGATAAAGAGTGCAAGCGAGGTCGCTGTTATGATCCTTAGGATAGACGATATAATAGCAGCAGGCAAGTCTGCAAATCAGCAGCCGCAGATGCCGCCTGGTGGAATGGGAGGTTATGGAGATTAGTTATGTCAGAAAATGTTTTGAGTAGGCCTTTGGATCTGTTGAATTCAGCAAAGGGAAAGATGGTTTTGGTGGAGCTTAAGAATGGTCATGCTATAACCGGTAAATTAGTAGCGTTTGACGTTCACATAAACGTTACTTTGGAGAATGCAGAAGAAAAGAAAGACGCAGATACTCTTAGAAAGCTAGGAAACGTATTTGTAAGGGGTGACACGATAATCCTTATCTCTCCAACTATATGAGCACAGCATCAATGGGTTTGCATAATAGAAAACAGCCACATGTAACGTGCAGAAGGTGCGGCAAGGAGTCTTACCTGAAAAGGAAGCATTACTGTTCGCATTGCGGCTACGGAAAAAGTTCAAAACTTAAGGCTTATGCCTGGAACAATAAAACCGTAAACGGTAAAAGAAAAGACTGATTAAATGTCAGAGAAGATTAAAGCAAAGGCATTGATATTTGATTTTGATAATACCTTAGTGGATACACATTCTGCAATAAGTGGTGCATATTCAAAGGTTGTTGAATTGATTTCTTCAAGCTCTGGACTGGATAGCAATTACTTAATGCAGCAGCTTTTAAAGGCGCAGAAGGAAGTAATCGACGATGTTCCCTTGGTTTCAAGGCAGTATGACAGGAAGGCAGTTATAAAAAAATTGAACGAGAACTTGTCTCTTAACCTAGATGAAAAGCAGGTGGAAAAGCTAGCGCAGATATTTTATGATTTCATTCTGGAAAAAATAGAATACCCAAAGGAAACAGAAGAGGTTCTTAAGGCCTTAAAATTAAAGGGCAAAAAATTAGGGCTTTTGACAGACACAGATGTGAGGCCAGGTTTGAAGAGGAGAAGGCTAAACAGTCTAAGTTTTACAAAGCTGTTTGATGCGGTTTTAATAGCTGGAGAAGACATACCACAGAGAAAAAGCAGTCCCATTCCTTTTATTGAGCTTGCTAGGCTCTTGGATGTAGAGCCGAAGGAAACGCTAGTAATAGGAGATAGGATGGATGCAGATATAGACAACGCAAAAGAAGCAGACATGAAAGCAGTTCTTATAGACAAGTATCTGCCGCCTAACAAGGGAGTTCATGAACCTGATGCAATTATACATGAACTTAAGCAGCTTTTAGATGTAGTGGATTAATCATTATTAATATTTAGATGGCTTTTAAATTAAATGGAAAAGCTTAATGTAACGCCTTGGGAAGTAAGCGGGGAGCTAAACGATAATGCTTACTCTAAATTAGTTGAGAAATTCGGTGTTGATTTAATAAGCGATAATATTTTGAACAGAATAAAAAAGATTGCAAAAGGAAAGCTGCACCCGCTACTTAGCAGAAAGGTTTTCTTTGCACACAGGGAGCTTAATCTTGTTTTAGATGATTATGAAAACGGCAAGCCTTTTTACCTTTACACAGGCAGAGGCCCTTCTGGAAAGATGCATATAGGCCACTTGCTGCCGTTTACGTTCACGCTTTGGCTCCAAAAAACCTTCAACGTCGATTTACTGATACAGCTAACTGATGATGAGAAGTTTCTTGTGGGCAGCAAGGAAAAGAGCGATATAGAGAAATTTACAAATGATAACATATTGGATATAATAAGCCTGGGTTTTGATCCGAAAAAGACACATATATTAGCGGATTACAAAAGCGCTAAAACTCTATATTATTACGCAACAGACGTCGCAAAGCACATTACAGTATCAACCGTAAAGGCTGTTTTTGGTGTCAATGACAGCGATAATATAGGAAAGCTCTTCTTTCCTTCAATGCAGATAACCCCTGCCTTTCTTCTTTCAGCTTTAACCGGCAAGAAAATGAGGTGTCTCATACCATATGCAATAGACCAGGACCCTTATTTCAGGGTTGCAAGGGATGTGCTTCCTAAATTGGGGTATTACAAGCCATCCGCAATAATCTCGAAGTTTCTTCCAGCCCTTCAGGGCAATTCGGCAAAGATGTCGTCTTCAAAGGAAGAAAGTGCAATATTTTTAGAGGACAGCAAAGAGCAAGTAAGAAAGAAATTGATGAAGTATGCGTTTTCTGGCGGCAGGGATACATTGGAGGAGCAAAGAAAGTACGGGGCAAACCCAGATATCGACTTTGCATTCCTAGAATACAGCTTTTTGGAAGAGGACCAAAGCAAGGTAGATAAAGTGTACCAAGAATACAAATCAGGCAAGATACTAAGCGGCGAGATGAAGGAAATGGCAGCCGAAACAATATCCAATTTCTTGGAGTCATTGAAGACTAAAAAGGAAGGAATGAAGGACAAGGTTGGAGAGTACATGTTCGATCCAGAAAAAATAAAGCATTATAACTAGCTTTCTTTTTATTTGGTTTTAAAATTTATATTGCTAGAAAGACAATTGATAATATGCAGTTTAATCAAACAAAGCTTAATTTGATTGTTCTTATAGCGGTAAGCGTAATCGCAGTTATAGCAGTAGGCGGAGATATAGGTGCTTCTTTTTCAGTCGTATTCAAGCCAATAAGCATTGTTAGTTTTACCTACTTCGTTGAAATTGCATTGATAACTGCAAGGATAGTAACCTTGATAGGTGCATTGGTAACAGTTATTTTTGTGGCATTGATATTACTTGTCAATGCAAAGCACGCAAAGGACAGGGCTCCATGGACTGGCTTTTTCTTGAATAAAGCACGTTCGAAGGTTTTTATCAAGAGAATAGAGATCCTGCTTTTATTCGGCTTCTTGGCTACGGTAGTTTTTGCGGTAAATGCGGTTACACAAATATTCCTGGCATATGGTTTGGTTGCAGCTTTTTGGCTTCTGGCAGTTTTGTCTCTTTTGGTTGCCGGCTTTTCATATGATCTTTACTTTAATTACTTCCGGAGGTTCTCATGAGTTTCAGCATTCCACTTCCTGTTGCGCTTTTGATTGCAGCCGCATGGGTCATAGCCTTCTTTATGTTCTACATTAACATGCGAAAGATGGAGCGGTTTTTGGTTCTATTTTTTGCAAATCCGAAGAAGAAGGTAATTGGTTTAAGTATTATACTTGTAGGAATGCTCGCTATTTCAGCCAGCTATATAGCGACATTGATCCAGTATGTTTTGAATCCGGCATTGGTTACATCTTCTTTTATACAAGGGACTTACATCTCAGGATTCTACGGTGATGCGATTGCATTGCCATTGATCGTTTTAGGTTTTATTCTGTTTTCAATGTAATCATTTTTTATTTCGCTATTTTTAAAAGGAAAAGTATTTATACTACTAATTATATATAATTATTAGTAATTATGGACGAACAAAAATTTACAACGGTTTCGATACCTAAGCCTTTGGCCGACAAAGCCAAAAAGCTTATAGAGAAAACTGGTTTCACATCGCTTTCAAGCTTTGTAGAATACCTGCTTAGAGAGCTAGTCTCCGAAAGCAACGAAGAAAAAAAGAAAGGGGAAGAAAAAGACGAGCGAGTGCTTGATCTTGAGGATAAACTCAGGAAACTGGGTTATATGTAGGAGGTAAACATGGAAAATGAACAATATTCTGTAAAAAAACAAAGAATAGAGGGAGGGTTAAGTTTAGAAGCAAAGGAGGAAATTGCGCTTATAGTGATAAAGGATGCATTGAAAAGATACAACAGGCCAACAGTTGTTTGGAGTGCTGGAAAGGATAGCACAGTGGTATTGGATCTTGTAAGAAGGGCATGTAAGGATTTGGGGATGCAGTTGCCTCCCGCATTATTCATAGATCACGGGCAGCATTACGATGAAACGATGAAGATGCTTGAAGACATAAGCAAGGAATGGGGCTTTAAGATGGTATACGCAAAGAATGAGGATGTTATAAAAAACGTAGGAAAGGACAACAAAATAAAGCTCAGCAGCCTTAATAAAACTAATCAGGATGAAGCCAAAAGAATAGGATTCAATGGAGAAGAGTTTGATTACAGTTTGGAAACAGAAGTAGGAAACCACTTGTTGAAAACCGTTGCGATGAACCTGGCAATCGAAAAATATAGGTTCGATGCGCTGTTCACTGGTGTCAGGTGGGATGAAAATGAAGCAAGGTCCATGGAAGTTTTCATAAGTCCGAGAACTCATCCGGACCATGTTAGGGTACAGCCGATACTGCCTTTTACTGAAAGGAACGTTTGGAAATATATTTTCAAGTACCAATTGCCAATGCATCCTTTGTATAAACTGGGGTACAGGTCAATAGATGGTAAATTGGATTCGAAGAAGACAAGCGATTTGCCGGCATGGGAGCAGGACCTTGAGCATACAAAAGAAAGAGCAGGCAGGTCACAGGACAAAGAAGGAGTTATGGAAAAACTCAGGCTTTTCGGCTACATGTAAAATGGAACAGCGATTAAACGATCTTTTAATGAATGCAGATGAAAGTGCAATTAAAGAGTTGGATAAGCCATTATACGATCTACTGCTAACTGCCGCTAAAAGAAGCGGCAATGGCTCAGTGAATATCAATAGAAGATATGCCAAGTTTTCTATGGGCAATTCAGTAAAATACTGCATAAATCCAAAGTACTTTGAAAATTACAACAAGCTTAGAAGAGTAGTTTATTCAATTATTAAAAGCGCTTTTAGGGATTACAATCAAGGTGGAAAGGAAAACATTGAGATACTGTTGAACTACGGTTATCAGGCAGATAAAGTCAATGAAGTCAAGAATGAGCTTGAAGAAAGCTATGGTTTTAGGGGCACAGAAGCAGGATTCTATGAAGTTCCAGTTCTTGGAGAAGCACTTGAATTCTCGATGAAAAATATGTCGGTGAAAGCCCTTGCCAGCAGTGCAGTTAAAGAATACATTTAAACTATCAGGTAATTATAAATATTTGAAGTATCTATTAAAGTAATCATTATGGCCTGGTAGCTTAGCCCGGTAGAGCACTGCTCTTATATGAGTATGCTCCAACATTTTAGGAAAAGCAGGGGTCCCGAGTCCAAATCTCGGCCAGGCCAATATTATTCACAAGGTTTAAATAATATCACTGTTCTATTTTTTATCTGTTAGATAAAGGAGGCAAAATGGAAAAGAATTCTTTGGAAAAAATAGTAGACGCAATAAAGTCATTGGATGCAATGAATTACTCTGTAAGCCTAGAAAAGGAGCTTTACTCCACCTACAATAAATTTGGTGAGAAGGCGGCTTTGGATCGTGCAATTAAGGTATTGGAAAGTAAGTCGGAATCAATCCTTACTTTAGACAACCTCAAAACGATAAGCGGCACTGCTAAGATAATAAACTACATAAGTTTGTACAATGAGGTAAAATCTATGAGTGCTTCTTATCAGAGCAAAGAGGATGAGCCAGGTAAAAACTGGGTTTTTTACTTAATTAGCCACAATAGATAAGTTTATAAATAGACTGGTTCTTATACATAAGGTAGAGGAATGATGTTAGGGGGTTCTAGTAGGAGTTTATTGTTTATTCAAACTTTCTCTTATTGGATTTCTAAACTTCGTTCTTAAGGAGGAATATGGCAAAATTCGAAAGAAGAATGTATAAAGCTGTATGTTCCGATTGTGGGAAAGAGACTGAGGTTCCTTTCCAGCCACAAGAGGGCAGACCAGTTTACTGCAGAGACTGCTATAACAAGAGAAAAGGAACACAGTAATTCCTATTTTTAGTTAAATAGCAAAACATTAATTATTTTTTTATATTTTTTATTTATTGGTCTTCAAAGGTTCTAAGCTGCGGAAATGGTATAACTTCCTTTATGCTTTTTGAATCTGTCCCTATCATCTGCAGTCTATCTATTCCTATGCCTACACCACCTGCAGGAGGCATTCCATAACCCATTGCTTCTATGAAATCCATATCAAACTCTTGCGTTTCATCAATTCCCCTGTTCTTTCTTTTAGCTTCTTCCTCAAACCTGCTTATCTGGTCTAGAGGGTCGTTTAATTCTGAAAAGGCATTCGCTATCTCCATGCCTGCTATGTAAAGTTCAAATCTATATACAAACCTTGGATCATCGGAAGTTTTCTTTGCGAGAGGCGATACCTCAATCGGGAACCTTGTGACAAATATTGGATCCATTATATTGTCTGATACCTTTGCCTCAAATATGGCATTCACTGCTTCACCATATGAACTTACCTTGCTGTCAAGCTGCTTTCCTCTCTTTATAATCTCTTCTTCGCTGTTTATTCCAGTGTTTTCCTTTACCATTTCTTCCATTGTTTTTATCTGGAATTTTGATAGGTCAATCATCTTTTCTCCAAATTTGACTTTGTAAGTTTTATTTGCTGCATAAACCGATTCTTTTATTATCTCTTCAGTAAGTTCGAGCATTGTACTTAAATCACCATACGCTTGGTATGCCTCTAGCATCATGAATTCGGGGTTGTGTCTGGTATCTACACCTTCATTTCTAAAGTTCTTGCTTATGTCGAAGACCCTTTCAAAACCCCCTACAAGAAGACGTTTAAGGTAAAGCTCTGACGCTATCTTAAGGTAAAAATCCCTGTCTAATGAATTGTAATGGGTTATAAAGGGCTTTGCATTTGCACCGCCCGGTATGGGTTGAAGTATTGGTACTGTAACTTCGGTAAATCTCCTTTTTTCCATTATCTCTCTTACCTTGGAAAGCATTAAACTTCCTTTTTTTATCTTTTCCAGCGATTCCCTATTTATTATGAAATCTAAGTATCTTTTCCGGTACCTTTTTTCCGTGTCCTCAAGTCCATACCATCTGGAAGGCATTGGCAATAGGGATTTGCTAAGCATGGTTATCTTCTTTGCATCAACTGATATTTCATTTGTCTTTGTCTTAACAATTGTGCCATTTACTCCTATTATATCCCCGGTATCAAGTTCCTCAGCAATTTTTATTGACTCTTCATCAACGTGTTTTTCCGAAAAGTATATTTGTATGTTGCCTTCCTCATCCTGCAGGTCTATAAACTTTATCTTTCCATGGTCCCTTTTTGCCATTATCCTGCCCGCTACTGTAGTTTCTTTTCCTTCAAGTTTTTCAAAGTTTTCCTTTATGTCAACAGAATGCATCTTTACATCGAATATACTGCCGTATGGTTCTATCCCTTCTTTTTTCAGCCTTTCTAGCTTTTCCAGCCTTTCCTTGTCAAATTTAAATTCCATGGTATTGCACAAATAGGGTTATCAAAAGTAGGAGGCCTACAAGCATGGAATAACCAAATATTCCATTTCTGGTGCTTTTGTCCCTTGATATCAACCCTATAAATCCCTTTTCTATTATTGCCGCAAATACTGATACTCCTAAAAGCATTGCAGTATAGCTTGCACTTATCTGGTGATCCAGTAAAAGCGTTCCCAAAGCAAATGCAGCACCTACTATATTTGCAAGCGCAGACAAAAACATGTCAACTATAAGTAGATTCGGCGCTACTACCGCAACTATTCTTGAAACTGAAAGAACTACGAAGAAGACGGCAGCGAATTCAAGTGTTTTTACAAGTGGAAAAGGGTTGTTTGGCCTTTCTGCCTTTTCGTTTATTTGATCTTTGCCCCTTAGGTATATCATTAAAAGGCTTATTATTGAAACTGCAGTAACAGGTATCATGTAATAGATGACTTTTGATGAGAGGGTTACTATATATATTATAAGAAGGGCCTGGATAAGAACCATGGGTATGTTTGCCGCGACTACAACATTGTAAACAACCGCTTTTCCAAGTTTTCTGAACCTGTTTCCCAAATTTATAAGAGCAAAGGTTATAGTAGTACCAGTTATCAAACTGCCTATTACAGTTGAAACAAGCAGGCCGGATTTTGATACTCTAAGTATGGCATACTGCAGGAAAAATACAGTTCCTACCAATGCCACCAGAAGCCAGAACTGGAAGGGGTTAAAGAAGCCATATGGGCCCATGTATGTGTTTGGAAGCAGAGGAAGTATAACAAAGGATATTATCAATAAGTTTATAGCTGCTATCATCTCGCTTTTCTTTATTGATGTTATGAAATAAAGGAATTCTCTTTTGTAGAAGCTTATTGCAGTTATTAATATAACTATGACTATTGCATATTCATAGTAACCTAATCCTACAAGCATTCCCGACAAAAAAAGTATCATAGAGCTTATGTATGTCGTTGCGCCCGGATTCCTTGTCTTTGCATTCTTTTCAAAGTAGATTGCGCTTGAAAAGGCAATCATAACTGCAAATCCTGTTATGATAACAGGCGGATATTTAAAAATATCATAGAAAATGGCAAAGATGTCACCCAAAAGGGCAATGAATATTGATGTTCTGAAGCCCATAAATATCTTTACGCCTTTTTGCATTCTGTATTCATTTTCAAGGCCGAATATTGCACCCAATGCTATCGAAAGGACTATGTATTCAAACGTTAAGTCTATATTCATTATTATTCTAAGAAACAAGTATTAATAAAGTTTGTTTAGACCGCTTTATTTATTGTATGTTTCTATGAATTTTTCTGCTGCTTTCTCCCAAGTAATGCTGTCAAGTTCTTTGTATGCGTTTTTTGACATTTCTTTATTTATTTCACTGTAATCCAGCAACCCCAATATCAGATCAGCCATCTGTTCCGTGTCCCAGAAATCCACTGTAAGTGTGTTTTTTATAATTTCAGAAACTCCTGACTGAGAGGACACTATGGTTGGAACGTTGGAGGCTATTGCTTCAAGTGCCACTATCCCAAAAGGTTCAGACACGGAAGGCATTACAAATACATTTGCAATAGAATACAGCATTTCCATTTCTGCATCGGGAACTCTGCCTAAGAAGATTACTTTATCGGAAAGATCAAGGTTTATAGATAGGTTTATCAAATTTGAAAGTTCTGGCCCTTCTCCTATTATATACAGCAAAGCATCATCGTTTTTCTTAGATACTATTTTGAATGCCCTTATCAGGTTGTCTATCCCTTTTTGTACTGATAACCTTCCAACATATAGGACCACCTTTCTGTTGCTGTCTCTTTTTATTCCATTGAATTTTTCCCGGTTAATCGCGTTATAGATAACACTTACTTTTCTTTCATCAGCGTTGTATAAAGCAGTAATCTCTTCTTTGAGCCGTCTGCTTACAGTTACGACAACATCTGCATTGTCTATTAATTCTTTTTCTTCCTTTGCTATTCTTTCCCAAGGCTTGCCTGCGGTTCTGTCATATTCAGTGCTGTGTATAGTTGCCACCAGTTTTTTGCCAGTTCTTTTTTTTATCTCTATGGCCGCTCTTCCAGTTACCCAGTCATTTGCATGTATAACGTCAAACTCTACTTGTGAAGAAAGCTCCAAAGCTTTGTTTTTGTATTCTTCTACTTCATTAAAAACATCTCTGTAAAGTGTTTTTTCGCCCATTTCATTTATTTCTTTTTTAGTGCTTAGGTTGTACACGCTTTCAAAAAGCTCGCTTTCAAATGTTAAGAAATTTACACCTTTTATTTCACTATGCTCCTTAAATGGGAGTATTACGTTTACTATTACTCCCTTTTCAGAAAGTGCTTTTACAATATTATAAGAATGAGTACCCAAACCCCCTACAGAGTGCGGGGGAAACTCCCATCCTAAGAAAAGAACTTTCATGTTGTTTCTGTAATTTTGTGTATTATTACTTAAAATAATATGTTTTTTATTCTTTAAATACAATAAAATTAATGGATAAATTAAGTGAGCTGAAGAGTTACATTCCAGATGGCGTATATCAAAGACTAGAGAAAAAAATAGAATATTTCATGCCGCCGCAGTCAGATGCGGTAAAAAAAGGGCTTTTTACTGGAAAGAACATGATAGTTTCAGCGCCGACTGCTTCAGGTAAAACGCTTATAGCAGAGATGGCAATATTAAACTCCTTCTTGTCAGGCAAAAAAGCAATTTACCTTGCACCTTTAAGGGCATTGATTTCCGAAAAATATGAGGATTTTGTGAAGGAGAACAGTGATATAAAAGCAATACTTTCAATAGGTGACTACAACGAAAAGGATTACAACATAGACAAGTACGATGTAATCTTTGCTTCCACAGAGAAGTTCGACAGCATAATAAGAAACTCGCTGCATAAAATAGGAAATATTGGCTGTATAGTCTACGACGAGGTGCATTTGCTTTCAGACATTGGAAGAGGTCCTACTCTAGAGTTTCTTGTGACATTAAACAAGCTTCTATTTCCGAATGCACAAATAATTGGTTTAAGTGCAACTATAGGTAATGCAGATGATATGGCAGAATGGCTGAAGGCTGAGCTTGTAAAGAGCGATTTCAGGCCTGTCAAACTTTCAAAGAAAAAATACTTTGAAGGAGAGCTTATAAACGGAAGCGTGGAAAAATTAAACAGCGGTTACGAGGATCCGCTTTCAAATATAAGTTCATGGCTTTTTAAGAACAATAAACAGGCTCTAGTGTTTTCGCAGAATAAAAGAACAGTCGTTGCAAATGCAAAGACAATTGCATCAATAATAGGAAACAAGCTTTCAGAATATGACAAGAAAAGGCTTCTTTCTGTTTCAAAAGAAGTATTGAACGTGCTTGAAAGGCCTACAACGCAGTGCGAACTGCTCAGTGATCTTGTAAAGCAGGGTGTCGCATTCCATCACGCCGGCCTAGTAAATAAGCAGAGAAAGCTTATAGAGGACAACTTTAAAAATGGACTGATAAAATTCATAGTAGCCACTCCGACACTGGCTATGGGTGTAAACCTTCCTGCTAATACAGTTATCATAAATTCAATACGAAGATATGGGGATTATGGCATGGAACTTCTTCCAACAATAGAGGTTGAGCAGATGATGGGCAGGGCAGGAAGACCGAAATACGATAAGGAAGGGAATGCAATAGTCGTTGCAAGAAATGAAGGCGAATTAGATATAATAGAAGAAAAGTACTTCAGCGGAGAGATAGAACCGATAACATCTAAATTCAACAGTGAGATAGCAATAAGGAAATATACCTTGAATCTATTCTGCCTGGGAATATACGACAAAGAAGACAGCGTTTCAAATTTCTTTGATGAAACCTTTATGCATTTCAGCGGAATAGATGTATATGACAAGATAGACGATGCCATTTCATTTTTGGAAGAAAATGATTTTATAACCGGCAAGAACGACAAAATTGAGGTTACCAGAATGGGCAAGCTTGTAAACTCACTTTATATAGATCCATTGACCGGTTCATTGTTCATAAAATTCATTGAAAGGATAAGGAAGAAGGAAAACATTGAAGAGTTGGATTTATTGCACGTAATATTCTGCAGCGAGGAATTCAGAAACATACGTGTAAACCAAAAGGAATTCCAGAAATACGAAGAAGAAAGCTATGAACTTGACTTATCAGCAGATGAGAACATTGTAGACTATGACAGATTCATATCAGCAATAAAGATGGCACACGTTATGCAGGACTGGATTTCTGAGAAGAATGAAAAATATATGGAAGAGGAATACGGTCTTTTGCCAGGGGAGTTCTACAACATACTTGAGAACACAAAATGGCTTGTTTATTCATTAAGTGAAATCAGCAAGGTAATGCAGTTAAGAAAAAGAGAAATAAATGAGATGAGCATAAGGATAAAAAATGGCATAAAAAAGGAATTGATACCATTGGTATCCGTGCCGGAGATAGGAAGAGTAAGAGCAAGAAAGCTTTATTCTTCTGGAATAACCTCTTTAAAATTATTAAAGGAAGCAGGATTAGAACGCTTAAGCTCATTGTTAGGGAGGGGCGTTGCACAGAAGGTTTACTCATATCTCCATAAAAATGAAAATACCCTGCTTGACAGAAAGGTATTTCTTTAATATGTGTGTAGATAACTTATGAAAATACTTGCTGCTTCAGACATTCACGGGGATTTACAGGCTGCAGAGGCCCTTGCAAAGAAAGCAAAGAAGGAAAAAGCAGATTTGATAATACTCGCGGGAGATCTTTCAATATTCGGAAATGGACTTGAAGGTTTGCTTAAGCCGTTTAAGGATGCGGATAAGAAGGTTGCTTTGATTCCTGGCAATCATGACAGCGAAGCCGACATTTTCATGCTTAAGAAACGCTATCCAGATACAATCTATGATTTACATAACTACTCATTTAAAATTGGAGATGTTGGTTTCTTCGGGTGCGGATTGGCTAACATCGGTCCAAATGAGCTTTCAGAGGATGAGCTTTACAAAAAGATACAGTCCTCCTACAACTACATAAAAAACTCAAAGAAGAAGATAATGGTAGTGCATGTTCCGCCTTACAATACTAAACTTGACAAGATAGGGAATAACATGAAAATAGGAAGCACTGCAGTAAGAGACATGATAGAAAAAACAAAGCCAGATGCCTGCATATGCGGACATGTGCATGAAACTTTTGGGCTTGAAGACAAGCTAGGTAAAACAAACATAATAAACGCCGGACCAAAGGGAAAGATAATCGAAATATAAATTTATGATTATAAATATAAGCGTACTTCATTTTAATAAATGAAAACAACACTAGTATACGTTTATTTGTATTTTTTATAGTAGCTATACCTATTGCAGTATATGCAGGTTTTACTTTTTCTTTAGGGGTAGCAGGCCAGTTTGTATTAGGGCTGACATATTTAATTATTTTGGCCGGCTTGTTTTACTATACTTCATCAAGTAGTGTTTATAATAGGCATTGGTTGCTTCTGACGGCAAGCCTTGTGTTGCTAATGGTATTAGCTGTAATCCCTACTTTATTTTAAAATCCGTCAAAAGATAAATATCCTGCACTTCTTAAGATATCGTGGGCCCATAGTCTAGTCCGGATAGGACTGATGGCTTCGAATGCCTTCAGTTGGAAGTAACCATCTGACAGGGGTTCAAATCCCCTTGGGCCCTTTTACCGCTCTGCAAATAAAACTTAATGTTTTTATATTATACCACTTCTGAATATTCAGATATGGAAAAACTCGATGAGAAAACAGAAGTGAGGTGGGAAGCATCTGAGCTTCTCAAGCTTCTTTTAGAAAGCAGAAAGGAGGGCCTTGCTTATATGCATGCAGTTGTAGATGGACCTGATTTTAATTACAAAAGTCTGGAAAAGACAGAATTAAACAGCAGGAAATATGGCCTTGAGAATTCTCTACAAGGCATAGCAGAAACATTAAAACAATACATCTTTGAATGCGACAAGCTTTCATTTGGTAATAAAATGCAAAATGAAATAAGACAGTATCTTGTAAGGCCGTACATTAAAGAAGGTCTTTTGGAGGTTTTAGACGGTACCCTAGACGATATAGCTAATATATACAAAATAAACTTGGATAACTCAAACAATTTGTTATTAAAGGTAAACAGCAGTAAAGTAAGTTACAGAGAAAACATAAGAAAAATTATGAAGGAGATAACTGAAATAGAGTATTCAACTGAATTTGTATACAATTTAGAAGAAAGCATTGATTTTGCAAAAGGATTGAAGATTATAACCTATAAAAAATTATAAATACTTGCTAATCGTTTTGTAGTTATGGGTTCAGATGATTCGAAGAAGAGTGTGGCCAAGTTGTTTCTTCATGACAAGCCCTTTCTTCTGCTGAAGGCTATAAATGAAAGCCGGCAGCCAGTCTATGCTACAATGATATCAAAGAAAATAGACTGCAGCTATGCTTACATAGTAAGATTGATAAAGATAATGAAAAAGATGGATCTAGTATATTTTGACGGAAGCAATCATAAGAAAATAATAAATCTTACGCAGAAAGGCAAGAAAATATTCAAGCTTTTGTCAGAAATAGACTAACTAATCTGCTTTGTCTATCGATTTGGCGTATTCTTCTATTTTGCTAAGCATTCTATCTATTATATACGGCTTTATAAAACTTGATATTATTTCATTGAGTTTCATGTTTTCCTTTATTCTATAAAGACTGTTCCTTTTTTCAACCAATCCTACAGCTATAAGCTTTCTTAAATCTCTAAGTATGTTTGCATAAACTATCTTTACTTTTCTCTTGTAAAGTTCCTTAATTATCTCATAGCTATCCAAACCTTCTGGCCTTCTTTTCCTTGCCTTGAGCAGTATGTCAAGCAGATATACTATCGCTATCCGGCTTTCTCCAGGGCTTATAAGCCCCAATGAGATGCAGAATCTTCTAAGGTTAGTATTGTAATCATTTGTTGGCCTTTCAAATTCGTTTAATGATATGCCGCTTAATGGGCGGTCTCTGAACAGTCTTTCTCTTATTTTTTTATTTCCTTTATTGTCCATGAATCTTTATTTCTTTGTGTCTTGTGAGTATAGCTTGTTTTGCAATTCGACCACATCGTCCTTTGTTGCAAATAGTGAAAGGCCGCTATTTATCTTGTTAACCGTACCTTCTATCTCTGACAGTCTTTTATTTAAATCATTTATCTTAGTGCTTAAGTCCATGAACTTGTTCATGTTTGAATTTATCTGATTGAACATCACTTCTATCTTAGAAGTCTGGGAATTGACTCTATTTTCACTGTCTTCTACGTTTTTATATACGTTTTCCACGTTTTCGAAAAGCTTTGATGCATTCTTTACTACTGAAAGTGAATTCACCCTGTTTGAAAGCTCAGTAATCGATTTCGAAAGATTGTTGTTTGTGTCTACTATCTTTTCAATTTCTCCGGACATAACCTCAGTTTTATCCTGCGTTTTTCTAAGCTCTATAACAAGTTCTGCAGGGTTATAAGAGGTTATTGTGGACAAAGTCGACCTTGCACTGTTCATGAAGTCATTAATATGATTTTGCGTGTCGTTTATCCCCTTTTGTATATTCTCGAATTCACTGCTTACTGTCTCCATCTTTAGATTAAGACCGTTTATTTCTACGGTTAGTGAATTTACCGTGTTAATCACTTTGTCAAATTTGCTTTCTGATTCTACCTTATATTTTTTGAGCTCGTTTATATCATCTGAAAATGAATTTATGCTTGGCAATGATGAATATACCGTTTCATTCAGTTTATCCAGTTTTTCCTGCAGTTCATTGTCTACTGCTGACAGGTTTGAAGCAGTTTCCTTCATGTTTGTCATTGCTACTTCATATTGGCGTGAAATAGCCATTATGCCTTCCTCTATCCTCTTAATGTTGTCACTATAATCTTTGTCTTTCAGGTTTATGGCCTTTGCCACACCGTTAAAGTTTTCTATTGCCTTATTTACGTTATCGGAAAGTTCCTCCATGTTAGAGTGAATAAAATTAAAGGATTCGTTTAATTTGTTTATTTTTGCCGCTGAGTCGTTGTAAGCATCATTCATTTTTTCTATCGAAGAATTAAATGCAGATATCGCGCTGTTTACAGCATTTGAAAGAGAAGATATATCGGAGTTTATCTTAGAGATCCTGCCTTCAAGCTCGGTTGTATTGTCAATTCTGTTTATTTTGTTGTCCAGTGCTATATTCTGCTGGTTTAGCATGTCTATCTTTTTGTATAAATCAGAAATCAAGGTACTTATAGAACTATTGAACTTGTCAATTCCTGTAAGATAAGACTCATAGTCTTTTGTCGTGTTTTGACTATCATCGCTTTCCATATAAAGCTTACTGCTCTTTTTTATATTTAAACTTTTAAATTGTAGGGCTTTTTACAAGCTCTTTCTTTAACTTACATGCCTCGCAAATGTCGTTTGCAGAGGGAAAACCACAGTACTTGCACTTATTCATCTTTATGCCAGTTTTTGTGTTATATGCTTTCTTTATCTCCAACATTGCATCAATTACATTTCTTTTTGACCCCATGAATTCACTTTCTACCTCCTTTATTTTTCTGGAAATTAGCCCCCTAAAGCCCATTCCTGCATATGGGCAGGGAGTATGCAGGGCATTTATTCCATTTAACATGGAAAAAAGCATCGTTTCTTTCTCACTCAGAAAAAGGAAAGGTTTTATTCTGGGAACAAACCCCTCTTCCTTTATAACCCCAGAGTAAGCACCAAGCCTTACCATCTTCTCAATATCATTCTGTACAAGGTTCATTATTACATTCTCTGCTTCATCGTCCATGTTGTGGGCTGTTGCAACTTTGTCTGCATGAACCTCCGAGGCAGCGTAGTTTATAAGGTATCTTCTAAGCACACCGCATGCAGAACAGGGTATGCCTGCCCTTGTTTTTGTTATTGAATCCATGGTTCTGCCAGTAAAATCTTTATAAGAGTATACCTTATACTCTACCCCGTATCTATTGCAGTAATCCTTCATTATTTCTATTGTTTTGTCTCTGTAGCCCTTTATCCCTTCATCTATGGTTATTGAAACGATTTCGTTCGATTTTTTGAAGTATTTTGAAAGAATGTAGAGAAGAGATAATGAATCTTTTCCACCAGAATTTGCTACAGCTATTTTTTCTCCCTTTTCAATAAGCTTGTATTTTTTGATTGTGGAAAGGGCTATCTCCTCAAATCTTTGCTTGAAGTGGTCAGCGCAAAGCGTGCCATTGTTAGTTGATATGACTGCTTCTGAGCCGCAGATTTCGCATTCCATTACCCTCCTGAAAAGACCTCTACTACGTTTATTTCATCCCCTTCTTTTATTCTTTGGTCTTTTGTGTATATTTTTCCGTCTTTTCCTATGAGTATTACCGAATCATCATTAAGTGAAAGTTTTTCAAGGAGCTCTGTTACAGAGTCATTGTCGATTTTTACGAGTTTTTCTCCAAAATTTATGTTATTTAACTTTATTTCCATTCAATTTATTATGTTGTGCATGCTCTTTAAATCCTTTTCAAACGGCTCTAGATCTCGCGGTATTTCGATTTTTATTGCATCTCTCAAAGAAAGCTTTTGCTCCTTTTTGGCGTTCCATACTTTGCTATTGAATTCCATTATTCTATCCCCAAGAAGTAGAAGTTTGTCATCATACCCTTTTGCTTCCGGTATCATTTGGTAATGTATGGATTCTTCTTTGTAAAGCGTACTCCACAAAGTTTGTGTTATGAAAGGAGTTATGGGTGACATCAATAGAAGTATTCTTCTAAAAACGTAATTAAGAGCATAAATTGCAGATTTCTTCTCATTTTCGGAAAAGCTTTCGCCGTACGCTCTTGCCTTTACCAATTCTATATAATGGGGTGCAAATACATTCCACATGAATTCCCTTACTCTATTTGCAGGAATAAACGGGTTCAATTCTTCATAGCCTTTTCTACATTCTTCTGTCAATTTTTCCATATAAGCAATTATCCACTTATCGCTTTCATTAAGTTGTATTTCATTGATATCATATGAATTTCCAAATTTGTTTATAAGCCTTGCAACATTCCACAGTTTTGTCAAGAATTTAGCGCTTCCCTGTAGTCGGCTCTCAGAGAAAAGGAAATTGCTTCCCGGCAGAGCTTCCGAAGCAGCCCAGAATCTGAATGCGTCAGCCCCATATTTTTCTATTACAATTGTGGGGTCTATCCCATTGCCCTTTGATTTTGACATTTTTTCTCCATGCTCATCTAAGCCCATACCATCTATCCAGGCCTTTTCCCATGGCAGCTTATCTGTTAAAAGATAACAGCGCAGTATGCTGTAATTAAGCCAAGTTCTTATTATATCTATTCCCTGCGTCCTCAAGCTAAGCGGGTATGTTTTTTCATAGAAATTTTTGTCTGAGAGGTATTTTGTAACATACAAAGCAGAAACGCTTGAATCCATCCAAGTGTCAAAAGTTCTGTCATCTCCTACGAATTCTTTTCCGCCGCATTTTGAGCATACTGCTCCTTCTGGAGGGTTCTCCTTCCATGGTTGGTAATACTTGCCTTCTTCAGGTACATAGGGTTCATTGCATTTTTTGCAGTACCATAACGGTATTTCCGTCCCGTAATATCTCCTTCTGGAAATGGGCCAGTCCGTAGAGACCTTAAGCCAGTTTATAAGTATTTGCTTGTGCTGTTCTGGGATCATCGTAAGTTCATTGGCAAGCTCTTCCAATTTGTCTTTTATATCAGTGACTTTAAGGTAGTATTCGTCAAGAGGGATTATCTCTATGGGCGTTTTACTTCTTTCACACATTGGTGTTCTATGCTGTATATCCTCTATCTTTTCTACACAGCCTGCTTCTTGAAGCATAGAGATTATTTCTTTCCTTGCTTCCTTTACTTTCATTCCTTTAAGTTTATCTCCTGCGTTCTCATTCATCCTTCCATTTGTGTCTATTATGATGTTTTCAGGGAGCTGCAGTTCCTTTATTATCATTACGTCATTGTAATCCCCATAGCTGCATATCATAACCGCTCCGCTGCCGAATTCGGCTTTTGCATAGCTATGTGCTATTATCTTTACTTCCCTGTTGTATATCGGCGTAATGGCCGTTTTATTAACAAAGTCCTTAAATCTTTCATCTTCAGGGTTTACAAGTATTGCAGAGCATGCTCCCAAAAGCTCAGGGCGTGTGCTTGCAACGAGTATTTTCTTATTCGAATCTTTTATCTTGAAATAAAAATAAACTAAGCTAGTGTCCATTTCCTTGTACTCTATCTCTGCATCGGCTATTGTCGTGCCGCAGTCTATGCAGTAATTGCTTGGCCGTGTGCCTCTTATTATTCTCCCCTTTTTCCACATCTCTATGAAAGTGCTTTGTGTAAGTTTTCTGTATTCAACGGAGTCGGTTCTGTAAACCTGGTCAAAATCTGCTGAATATGCGAATGACCTTAAAATATCAAACATTTCTTTTTCCAGCTCATCAAGTGATTCCCTGCACAGGTCTATGAACTTTTCCCTAGGAGTGTCCCTCATCCTTATGTCATATTTCTTTTCAGCGTACCTTTCTACCGGTATTCCATTTCTGTCCATTCCAATAGGAAACAGAACTTCCTTTCCAAGCATTCTCTGCGATCTTGCAATTGCGTCTATCTTTGAGTACTGGGCTGCTGCACCAAGATGCCAGGGTCTTCCAGATGTATAAGGGGGAGGAGTATCAATCGAAAAGATATTTTTTCCAGAAGACGGAGAAAAATTCCATTTAAGCGAATTTACTTTTCCCTCTATCTCTTTCTCTAGTTTTCTACTCCAATTCTTATTTTCTTCAAATATCTTACTGTCTTCGGCCATTCTAATACAAGATTGTTTTCGTTTTTATCCTTTACTCGAAAGTTATTTCCTGACCGTCAAGGATTATATGTGAATTTTTGTTAAGTTCATATCCAAATTCTCTTGCCAGCTCTATGTTGGCGCTTAGTTTTTCTATCCCACCGTGAGAAGGTATCAAATGCGTTGGCATCAGCATCTTTATAAGCAGTTTATGGTCGTTCTTTGATGCATGACCTGAGACATGTACGTCATCTGCAACGTTAACATTGAGGCTTTCAAGTGCGCTTTTCAGCATTCCTTTGTTTGCTTCATTTATCGGCGTGGGTATAGTTCTGGAAGAAAATATCACCGCATCCTCATTTGAAAGACGATATTGGTACTGGCCGGTTACAAGCTTGTCCAAGAATGCACCTCTTTCTCCTTGGTGACCTGTACAGATAATTACATATTTTCCAGGTCTTTCTGCGACATATTTAAGTGCATTGTTTATCTGCTCCCGTCTTATGGTAACTTCCGGTAAAGTTCCTTTGTTTATTATACCGGTGTTTATTGCGGCCTTTATGTACATATCCATGCTTCTACCGAATATCATCACGTTTCTGTTCATTTTCCTGCTTATTTCTACAATGTTCTTTATCCTTGCTATATGAGAAGAAAAGGTCGATATGAATATTGTTTTGTTGTCCAAGCTTTTCTTTATTACGTCTTCAAGCATGATCTTTACAACGCTTTCTGAAAAAGTATACCCGTCAACTTCTGCGTTTGTAGAATCAGAGATTAGAATGAATACTCCTTCCTTTCTAAGCTCTTCTAACCTTTCATAATCTGGCTTCTTCCCAAGCGTCGGTGTATTGTCAAATTTCCAATCATTTGCATATACTATTACCCCATACTTAGTGTGCAGCGCTATCATTGAACTGTTTGGTATAGAATGCGTTATATTCACAAGCTCCAATTTTATATTCTCTGATATCTTGTACATTGTACCGGTATTTAGTTGTACTAGATTAAGTGACCTAACCTTGAAGTTTTTCATTAGGTTTTCTATTACCTTTATTGTAAAAGGCGTCGCTATAACCGGGCATTTATACTTTTGGCTAAGAAACGGAACTGCCCAGATATGGTCCAAGTGACCATGAGTAAGCACAATTGCCTTCACCTTTTTGCCTTCTTCTAGAAAGAAACTCCTGTCATCAGGGATAACTCCGTTGTCTATAAGTGCCGTAAGGTCATTTACAGTTATGTCGTTTTTATCCTCCTCAAAATTAACCAGTTTCTCTATGTCTGCACCCATGTCGGTTAATACTATTTCACCGTCAACTTCTATTGCAGTCATGCTTTTTCCTATTTTACTATATCCTCCAAATGCTTTTACCTTTATCATATTTCTTTTATAAACTCACCTACGTTTTCATATTTCTTTTTTTTGGAAAGATCCCTAAGAAGTTTGACAGTTCCACTGCCATACTGCATAGCCTTTTTTCTTCTTTCCGTTAATTTTCCGCTTAGTCCGAGCGATTTGCCGATCGAACGAACCGGAAATTTATCATAATTTTCAGCCAACTCTTTTATATCTTTTGAAAGAGCGGCTTCTATAACTTTATCATCAAGATAAGGAAATGCAATTGATACATTTAACGTATCTGCAATCGAATTTAATCGCCATAAGTCTAGTGCTGGCATGTAGAAAAGTCTGTATTCTCTAAATTCCCCAAGCTCTTCCTTTTTGATTGTTCTATGCCTTTGGAATCCGAAAAACAGTTCATCGCTGCCTATTCCACTTATTATTCTTTGCATCCCTATCTCCTTTGCCTTTTCAACTGCTAAGAATTCAGTTATTCCCATAATTACATTATAAGTATCAAGTCCAAGCACTTTAAGCTCCTTTACGGCATGAATTAAATTTTCCTCGGTTATTGTTACATTATACAACGAGCTATTTAATTCACTGCTTAAAATCCTTGCGTAATCAATGTCTTCACTGTCTTCGGTGCCTGCAGATATTAATTTTATATCCTTGAATTTTTTAACAGCGATGGCTGCCAGAACAGATGAGTCTATCCCTCCAGAAACAAGAACCGAATCAGGTTTAAATTTTATAATGCTGTCTTTTAATGCCTGTTCTATGTCATACTGCTCTGTTTTTTCGTTATTCCTTAATTTTACATTTATAGCATTACCGAAAAGATTGATAGCTGCTCCCCCTGGAAATATAAACCTGAAGTCAAATATCTTTTCATTTTTGGAAGTTGAATTTATCCGGTTAATAAGTAATGTGTCATTTCTGTTTTTCATATATTTTCATCTGTAGTTTGTCTCCCACCTTTATTTCATATTTTTTGTCTACAGGAAGCTCCAAAACATGCTGTGCATCTTCAGGCCCATTATAAAGTCGCCATTTTCTGGCGATAGTTTGATGCAATACTTTTAGGTTTTTGTCAAGCCATATAACTCTTAATTCGAATCTTACGAAGTTCATGTGTATATCCTTCACATCTGGTAGGAATGCACCATTTTTAGGACTTGAAACAAACATTAAACCCAAAATCTTGCTTGAAAGTGTTCTACAGTACTTAACGTCTTTTGCTATGAGCTTTCCGTTTTTGTAGAAGTTACATTCCTCTTTCATTGTTTTCTCTCCTTTTAGTGCGCAGTATATTTATGTTTTCAGTTGACTTTTTGCTATTCATATTATTTTAAAATTCAAGCTCTTTTGATACGAAATCTTCAAGACTTACTTTTTCAAGTTTTTCTTTCTCCTCTTTTTTGGCCATATTCATTGCAAGAAGGAACAATATCAACCCTATGCTATTTCCGCTTTTGTTGTTTCCAGGTATTATCAAATCAATAAATGCTGTGCTATTATCCGTATTTGTTATACCGACTATAGGAATGTTTATCTTCTTTGCGTCGTTTATCGCTCTTCTGTTTGATTTAGGATCGGTTATCAACAGAACTTTAGGTTCAAAGAAATTCTTATAACTTATATTTGTAAGTGACCCGGCAAGGTATCTTCCGAAATTTACACTTATTCCCATGAGCTTTGAAAAATTGTAAACAGAATAATAAGCACTGTCTAGTGTCGATACCAGCAGAATACTTTTTCTCTTGTAACCATTCAAGAATTTTGCAGCTAGTTTTATTCTTTCGTCTATTAACTTTATATTTAGTATAGTAAATTTGTTTGGGATTTTCTTGAAAACAAACCTTTCAAACTCCTTGTTATTGGCGTTTGCTCCTATCCTAGTTCCGTAAGTCTTATACGCTTCCAATTTGTCTATTTTTTTAAATACCATGTTTAATTCAATTCGATTAGCCTATTTATTTTCTCTATCCTTTCTCCTCTATTGATTCCAACTTTTAAATACTTTGCGCTTAGACCAATTGCCAGGTCTGCTATTATTGGTATGGAGGTTTCCTCTGATCTGTGTGATACTACTTTGTCTATCTTGAATTTATCGGCAAGTTCCGAGTATTCCTTTACCTTGTACATAAGCCCTACTTGATTTGGTTTTATAAGCGTTGAATTTATGTATTGATGCACTTTTTCAAGCCTTTCTGGAGTAGTTGCAGTAAGGTCATCCCCCACTATAATGGAACTGCTAAGCTGTTTCATTACTTCTCCATAATCTTCTGCAAGCGTTTCATCAACAGGGTCTTCTACATAGAATATGTCAAATTCATCTGCCAGCTTTTTCGTCAAATCTATTTGTTCTCCTCTATCAACTTCTTTCTTTCCGTATATTGGCCGTTTATAAACATATTTTCCGTTTTTGTAAAAGGTCGATGCAGCAAAGTCTAATCCTAATCTTATGTCCATGCTGCTTTCCTTTATTATGCTTTCTATTGCTTCCCTTACTATTTTTATTGATTCGTAGTTGTCCAACCCGCTTATGAATCCTCCTTCAGGGTCAACCCCTCCTATAAAACTGTCTGTTCTGTTCTCTAGAAGTTCTTTTACCTTTTTGTATACCTTTAAAGTTGTGTTTATGCTTTCGAAGTTACTATCAGCGATTGTTGTCACAAGTATCTCCTGTATGTCCATCCCTAAACCGGAGGCATGCATTCCGCCCCCTATCATTTTGCACACTGGCATAACCTTGTTTTTGCTGCCAAAAAGCTCATACGGCTCCTTGTTCGTGTCTGCACTTAAACCATATATCAATGCATAAGAAAGTGAAAGTGACGGGCCGCCTATAAACTCTTGGGGTATTTCTTTTTCTATTGAAAAGATATCTTCTAAATTACCTACCTTCTTCCCAACTAGCTTTTTCAGGTATTCATTGAAGTTTTTTATCTCGTCATCTATACCTTTGCTGAACTGGTTTACTTCATATTTGCTGTTGCTTTCTCCTGCAGGAGATGAACCGCGGAATTTGCCTTTCTCTGTAGTAAGCATTACTTCAACTGTGAAGTTAGAATTCGCATTTAATATTTTAAGCGCTTTTATCTCTTTTATTTCCATTTTTATTGTATAATTTCATTTTATTTAAACATTTTTTCTACTTTCAGTATCTTCTCCGAAAAATCAACTTTTTCTCCTTTTCCCTTTCCAGCGATTATTAACATAACCTTTTTTATGGTATTGTTTATGTTCTTTGTGTTGTCTACCTGAAAAACCTTCTTTTTCATTTGCAATGCCTCTGTATATGTTCCATTCATTGCTTCAAAAATAGCATTATCGTAGATTTTTTCTTTTTTGTACCCTCTTTTTTCAAGTCTTTTTATGAGCGTTATAGGGTCTGTTCTAAGTACTATCACAAAACTTATATCTTTCGATTTTATAAAATGGGACAAGTGGGAAACTACAAGTAAATTGTCTTTTTCATTTTTTTTAAATGCTTTATTTACCTCTTCAAGTGTTACTTCCCTCTCTTTTTTTCCTCTTTTTAGGATTCGGTTTAAATCCAATATGTCATAATCGATTTTCCTTGCAAGCACTTTTGACACTGTGTGTTTACCTGTTCCAGGCGTGCCGGATATCGCTATTATCATTAGGTTATGAAAATTTTTAATATATTTATATTGATGTCTGCAATAAAATAAGATGGACTCTGTGGAAAACAGATCAAAACTGTATTCCATCTTATCAAGTTTAGATGCAGGAGATGACAAGTCGATAAACCGGATATTAAAAGACAACACAGACAAATCTACATTAAATGCCATAAAAAAACTTAAAAAAGATTTTATATACCAAAAATACGGCAAAGAGGGTTTGGAAAGATACCTAAGGAGCGTTCTTGATTATTGGGATGATTATGGCAGCAATGACTATATAAATAACCCAAATATTAAACAGAAGCATATCCTATCAAGAATACTTTTGTCTCCTGCAAAATTTGTTGCAAAGGCATATGATTATATTCTTAGGAAGACAAACAGTCACTTTATATCCACAACTTCAATGGGAACGCTTACTGGGGGCGTGGCTAGTCTTGCCACATTTATCGGCGAAACGGCCTATTTCTCTTATTCCTTGCACATCCCATTTGCAAGTCTTTTTGCTGAAGAATTCATGGTAAATTGGCCATTCCTTGTTCAGGTGCCAATAATAACGGGATTGATATCTGCTTTGTCAATTGCTTTTATAGTCGGAGGAACTTCGGGGGTATTCAGCCATAAAAAACTGACAATAGAAGAAATAGAACATGATATTAAAAATTACAGCAGAGAATTCAAAAAAACCTTTGAACGTTACAATAAAGCGTTATTTAGTTCAAAGATAGAACCATCATTAGAGAACATAAACGCAATTTATATGCTGTCTTCTAGCAAGGCGTATGCTAGTGCAAGCTATTCGGAGGAAAGCTTAAGGAAATATGAAAAATCAATGTTGCCTTACATTTCGAATGTCCTTAAAAAACGGATAAACTACAAGCTGATTCTCCATCACTCTCCAAAAGGGGTTGGCGGATTTACTTTGATTTATAATTCACTCCTAGGCAAGCTTATAAAAAAGAATTCATACAGTCCGGTTTTCCTGAACACAGAAAGATTAACTGCAGTCCCAGAGTACCTTTTTGCGCTTTTTCACGAGTTAGCGCACGGGGCAGGCGCGACTACGGAGCAGATGGCAAGCTACTATGCTGAAAAGGCCATGGATTCTGTGAAGGATGATTTTCCATTGGAGGGCTATGATCTTTTTCTTTCAGTTAACAGACTAGAATCAGCAATTTCTGCCCTCGCTAGAAAATTTAAGTCTAATACAGATTTTCTTTCTGAACTCGAGAAATTAAATCTTCCACGTTTTGTAAAAGAATCGTTCAATTACAGCTTCAATCCCATGTTCTCTGTAACATTCCCTGTGAACGAAGCTATATATGGTGGTTTAATAGAATCAAAGTTTTCTGGGCTTTATGCCTCCGGACCCTACCTTGCCAAAAAGATTGTTGAAAAAGGCTTAATTAAAACCTTTTAATTTATACAAGATTTATTTTTATCGTAGATGGAAGAAGATACTATAAGAATGCTGAACAAGACTGACAAGATTGTGCTCTCTGCTCTTGAAAAAGGAGAAATGTTTTCAAGCGAATTAGAGCTGAAATACGCCTTGGAGAGAGCGGCAGTAATAAACTCCGCAAGAAAGCTTTTTTCTTTGGGCCTGATAAAAATTGATAGCATAACTGCAAATACTATAAGACTTACCGATCTTGGTCAGAAATATCTGAAAGATGGTCTTCCTGAATACAGGGTATTCGAATTTCTAAGACACAATAAAACAGTTGAATATAAGCAGCTTTTTTCCAGTGTTCCAATGGAAAAAGATGAGCTAAACGCAGCCATAGGTGTGCTAAAAAGAATGCTTGCAATAAATATTGAAGGGGGTAAAATAACCGTAAACCCAGACAAATCTGCAAAAGTCGAAGAGCAGAATAGAGTTTTGCAAATAGTGGAGAAAGAACAGAATGTAAACTACGATGGCACCGCGGATCTTATAAGACGCGGGATAATGGAGCAGGTAAGCGAAATAAAGGAAAAGTTCTCAATAACTCCTGCAGGGATAAAATTGCTAAAAAATAGTGAATTCAAAGCAGAGTATATAGACAAACTTTCTCCAAACAACATTAAAAATTGGGACGGGTTGAAATTTAGGGAATACAGTGAAAAGCCAGAGATACTTGATTCTTTATCCGGCAAAATGAATGTGAAGACTAAATTTATCTCATTGATAAAAGATGCGATGGTTTCAATGGGTTTCTCTGAAATGCATAGCAATTACGTTGAGTCAACCTTTTGGAATTTTGATGTTATGATGTTCAGACAGGATCACCCTGATAGGGATATACAGGATACGGTTTACTTAAATGGAGGAAAGGCCGTTATACCGGCAAAGCTTCTCAAAAATGTAAAGGATGTTTATGAGCACGGGTTTTTTTCTTCTAAGTACAATGAGTCTATTGGATATAGAAGAAAGTTTGATAGGTCTAAGAGTGATTCGCTTATAATGCGTGGACACACCACTGCAACAACTTTTAGGTATATTTATGAATTTATATCAAAAAACAAGGATAAGCCTGCAAAGTTCTTTTCAGTTGACAAAGGATTCAGGAATGAAACAATGGATAATACCCATTTACTGGAACTTTATCAGATAGAAGGAGTCGTGTATGATGACAACCTCTCTGTCTCCGATCTCATTGGTTACATAAAACAATTCTACAAAAAAATAGGGATAGAAAAAATAAGGCTTAAACCCACCTATAACCCTTATACAGAACCTAGCCTGGAGATACAGGCTTTCAGTCCCAAGCTTAAAAGATGGCTCGAAGTAGGGAATTCTGGCGTATTTAGGCCTGAAACCCTTAAGCCGTTTGGTATAAACAAAAACATAGTTGCATGGGGTTTTGGAATGGAAAGAATGCTGAATCTTAAACTCGGGATGGCAGATATCCGGGATCTTTACGGTGCGTATACCGACTTAGATCTACTAAGAGAGATAGAATCTGCCAGGGTCTTTGGTGAATTTTAAATGGTAATGCTAAATTATAGCCTTGATGAAATGAACAAAGCACTTGGGAAAAAATTGAAGCTTGCAGATTATGAAAAGATAGCGCTTAAGTTTGGATTGGATTTAGATGAGGGGGAGAATGTGCTTAATTTTGAGCTTACTTCAGATAGAACAGACATAGTTTCAAAATACTCTCTTGCACACATATTCGCCAGCCAACTTGGAATAAAGATGAAAAGAAACCTTTTAATTGGAATAGAAAAACCAGGAGTTTCAGTTGAGAATACAGAGAGAAAATTCGTTAATGCTCTACATGTGGTTCTTAATGGCAAAGTTGGAGATGAATTAAATGAGATCTTGGCCATTCAGGACAGACTAGACAGGAACGTTGGTAGAAACCGGAAAAAATCTGCCATAGGATTTTTTGATTATGAAAAAATATCCTTCCCAATAAAATACTGCGAAATCCAAAAGGAAAAAGTAAACTTTATACCTCTCAGCAGTTCTTCTTCAAAAAACTATGATGAGATAATGAAAGAAGTCAAGCAGGCAACCGAATATCGGTCCTTAATTCCCAAAAAACCGATAGTGTGGATTGATGGTAGCAATAACATAATTGCTATGCCCCCTATAATAAACGCGGATAATTATTCTATAAATGAAAACACAAAGGAATTGTTTATAGACATAACAGGAACCGACAGGGAAACTGTAAATGCGGTGACTAAAATATTAATATATAATTTTCAGTTCCTTGGTAAAGTATCAATAATCGAAGCAAAATACCAAAGCAATGCAATATCTACTAATCTGTCATTGGAAATGCATGGATTTTATTTAAATGAAGATTCGATAGAATCCTTGCTAGGGAAAAGAATAGCAAAAGAGCATGCAGTAAAAATACTTTCAGCGATGGATTATAACATTAAAATGCTTGGAAAGGATCTTTTTGTCAAGCCGCCTTTTTACAGACAGGATGTTATGCATCAGGTTGACATAATCGATGATATTATGCGGTCCTTTGGGATCGATAATATAAATGAAAAAGTTCCGCATTCCTATACTGAGGGGAGTTTTCTGCCCAATCACTATCTTATACAGAACATAAAAGAGGTATTAGTAGGTTTTGGCTATCAGGAAATAGATATAAACGCACTTACAAATGAAAAATACCAATTCAGAAACACGTCCATCGAAGGAGAGGACTATGTAAGTTTGCTGCAGCTTAAGAGCGGCGATGTTACGATGGTCAGCAAGTATGTCTTTCCCGAGCTATTAAGGCTTATTTCAAACAATCTGCACAAGAAATTTCCCCAGAAAATATTCTCATTGTCGGAAATAGTGCAGGAAGGGAGTTCTGATGTAACATTCAAAAACAGGCTAAAACTTTCATTTGTATCGTGCGAAAAAGATGCAAATGTAACGGATACTTTGTCAATAATCAAGAAAGTGCTTTCCGATGCCTTTTCTGTTAAGGTTATATCCACAAGTTATGTAGACCAGAAATACGCTAAGACATTTATAAAGGGAAGGGCTTACAACATACTTGCCGACGGAAAAGAAATAGGGTTTGCCGGTGAACTTCATCCTAGAGTTATGAATTCTTTTGGGATAGAACTGCCGGTTTCATTGGCAGAGATATATATTGAAGGTTTTGTAAAATGAATTGCGAGATATGTGGTGCGTTTGAAGAGAACCTTTTAAGGACTGAAGTAGAAGGGGCAGTAATGAACCTCTGTAAAAACTGTTCAAAATATGGCAGAGTAATTGGAACCGCCGTTCAGACAAGTAAACCAGTACAGAGAACAGTGGAAAGCGAAAGGCAGTTAAAATACGATTATATAAACGAAATAAAACATGCATTGCAGGAAAGTGGGCTTTCAATTGAAGATGCAGCAGAGAAGATAAACTGTTCTCCCAAAGACCTGAAAAAGGTAGTTAACGGTGAAATACTGCCAGATGAAAAAATAACAATACGACTCGAAAGGTTACTTAAAATATCATTATATGAAATGAATTTTGTTTCTGATTCAACTTTCAAAAAAGACACGGAGCAGCTGTCATTTGGAGACGTGGTTGACATTAAAAGAAGCAAAAAATAAACTAGCAGAGGTAACGAAGCGGTCAAACGTGTAAGGCTTAGGACCTTATGGCTTAGGCCTTCGAGGGTTCAAATCCCTCCCTCTGCATTTCTTTTGTTTATTTCATGCAAAAAGCTTAATGATAAACTTAAATACTAAAATTTGCTTATCTTCTTATAGCATTAAAATTAAGTTGTGAGGTGTGAACATGGTAAATCTTCCGTTTGATAATTTCTTGAATATATTCAAGAAGAATGTAAATGTGGATTCCTCCAGTCAGGGCAGCGACTACGTTGAACTGGAGGTTGAACAAGGCGATAAGCCGATGGCTAAAATATACGTGAAATACTACAATCTTAATAAATTTGAAGATGCAAGTGCCATATTAAATGACATCCGTTCCGGATATACTCTATCTTTCATAAAGGTTAAGGAGATACGGGAAAAAGGAGGGGTAGACGAGTTAAAAAGAACGATTTCTAAGCTAAAGAAAAGTGCAGATGCTGCAGAAGCCCAGATAATAGGCGTAGATGAGGATTATCTTTTAGTGGTGCCTGATTTTGTAAAGGTTGAAAAAGGAGAAGTATTAAGCGGCCAAGACAATAAAGTTTGACTTATTCTTTGTTCTCAGCTTCTTTTGAATAATATGCTGAGTTTATGGCTCCTCTGTCTGAGTCCTTTGTTATGCTTAACATAGTAAGTGATTTAACAGGGCCATCATCTTCCTTTTCTCCATCAATTTTTACTGTGCTGAATGAAAAAGAAAGATCTTCAAAGAATTCTGCAGCGCTTTTATCCACTCCAACTACGCTTGGTTTTGCAGTGTTTAGTATGTCTTTAACTTCGCTTAGGCTTTTTACTCTGTGTACCTGAACTGAGTTGTTTATGATTACTGCTACTATAATTCTGCCCTGATTTACCGCTATTCCTGCTCTCGTCATATATTTTTATAAGGATAAGCTCCTCGAAGAAAAAATTAATTGAAGATAACTTCTCAAAGCTAAGTCTTAAACGCTTTATCTCCTTATATACTTTATCCGTATTGTAAACACTTGATAGAATAATAAACGCATTTCCCCCTTGTTTAAGATGCGCTTTTAGAGAATGTATCAAATTTATAGTGAGTTCGCTGCCTTCCTTTCCGCCACTTAAGGCATGCCTTACCCACTTGCTTTCTTTCTTTTCTGGTAAATAAGGCGGATTTGCATATATAACGTCAAATTTTCTATTATCAAGAGAAGAGAATAAATCCGAAAGTATGCATTCAAAGTTTTTAATCCCATTCATTTTTGCGTTGTATTTTATTGCCTTTATCGCATTTGGATTTATATCTACAAATGTAACTCTTTCTGATTTTTTCGCGGCATTTAATCCTATTATGCCGCTGCCTGCAAACATGTCAAGTACTTCCCCATATGCATATTTTACTGCTCTCAATAGGAGAAAGCTGTCTTCAGCAGGAACATAAACATCCTTGAATTCCTTTATATCTACCATATCGAAACACTTATTAATAATCAATACTAGATTAAATGATAAATATGAAAGGCATCAGGAATTATTTATTGCTTGCTTTGTTAATAGTGTTTTTAATTGGATTTATTGCGGCCGGAAAGACCTCCCCAGTCTATAAAGCGCCAGTAGTTCAGACTATAAACTGCAATTCCGTCAATCTCGGATTTAATTATGCTACAAGTACGAATGTAAAAGCACCCGAAAACACCAATACATTTTTCACTATAGGCGTAAATAACACTGGCAATGTAACTGAAAACCTGGCTTTGACTGTAAAGCCTTTAGGAAGCGTACCATTTTTCGTTCGAGTTGCAAATTCTACAGAGCTCAATGCCAGTACAAAAGGGTACACAAGTTTTGGAGTTTACTCGCCGTCAAAAACTGGAAATTACTCCGTTATTGCAAATCTGTCAGTAAGCTATCTTAACTGCGTAAATTATAAAATAATCCCTATAAATATAACAGTGGTAAACTCAACCAGTTAATGGAAAGCCAGGTAATAAAGGACACTGAAATCAAGGGAATAAAAGAGGACAGTGCAAGAGTCAGGTTTGTCGGAAAAGTCCTATCCTTTGATGATAAAACAGGCATGTTTGAAGTAGAAGACGATGGCCAAAAGATAACCTGCCTCCCAAATTATCAGGAAAATGTAAAGTTAGAACCCGCAGACCTTGTTCTTGTTACGGGGCGAAGCATTGCTGCAGATTCATCCTTTGAGGTCAGGGCAGATAAAGCGGAAAAGATAAATATAAATGATTATAACAATTATAAAAAGTATTTAATAATAAGAAATGATCTATTAAGTAGCAATGGAAGCTGAATTTAAGGATGCAGAAGTTTTTAAGAAGATGATGGATACAATAGGCAGTTTAATGTCTGATGTTTCCATAGACTTTAATGAGGAGGGATTTGCGATAAAGGCAATGGATCCTGCTAATATAGCAATGGTCCTTTTTGAGGCTAAAAGCTCCATTTTTTCAAATTTCAACATAGAAAAGCCTGTAAAAATATCCGTTTCATTAGATGATCTAAATGGTATACTTAGGCTGGCAAAGAAAGAAGATAAGATAAAGATGTCAGACTCAAAGAATCGGTTGATAATAGACATAAACGGCCGGAACAAGCAGCATTTTGGTATCCCTTTAATAGATGAGAATTACACTGCACAGAAGATTCCACAACTCAAGTTTACTTCAGAGGTAACTGTTTTGAGCTCGCTTATAAAAGATTCGGTAAAAGCAGCTTCTTTAGTTGACGATTCAATCTACTTTACAGTTGACAGGCCGAGATTCATAATAAGCTCAAAAAGCGAGGAAAAGGAGTTTTCACAGGAATTATCTATAAACGATAACAAGGAGATATTTGATTTGAAGTCAGAATCTACAACAAGGTCGAAATATTCAATAGACTACCTTTCAAAGTTCATGTATGCAGTAGACCCTGAAAAGCCTATAAAGCTGTCGTTTTCAAACAATTACCCCCTTAAAATGGATTATGAGATAAATTCCGATGCAATGATGTCGTTTATTCTTGCAAACAGACTTGAGTAATTAGAAAACGTAAAGTTCATCTTCATAAATATCTATGTTTTTGAGAAGGGCCGGCAATGAATAAAAATCCACAGCAAGTATTTTTTCACCCCCCTCTTTATGCATAAGCAATGAATTGGTTTTGTTCTTGGTAACTAGCAGTATTATGTCCTTTTTCTTCTTTTCACCTTTTTTCTCTATGAAATTGTAAGCCCTCGTAAGTTGACTTTTGACAAATTCCTTTTCCTTTTCAGGTGGAATGTAAGAATGATTCTTGCAGTCTACAAAAAATCTTCTGCTGTTATCCTGCGCTATAAAATCAATCTGAAACCATCGATATGTCTTGAATCTTATATCTCTGTCTACAGTGTAATCAAATTTTTCAAATATGTCTGCAGTGTCATTCTCAAACTTCTTCCATTGATTATTCTCTTTTTTAAATTCCGTTCCGAAATACATAAAATATATAAAAGAGGCATATTAATAAATGGTATCAAGCATCGGTAGTCCAGTGGTAAGACACTACCCTGCCACGGTGGAGACCCGGGTTCGAATCCCGGCCGATGCATTACTTCTTCTGCTTTTTTAACATGATTTTTATGTATATCCAGCTTTCCAGGTTTTTTATGGGCCTTGTTATCGATCCCCCTCCAAATAGCGAGAGCACAAGAAGCACTGCACAGACCGCAGTTATTAGATATATAAATGGATAAAGTATATCCATATAACCAAGTATAATAGAAATTATTATGGTTATTATGAATCCTACTTCTTTTCTGTAGAAGTACGTTATGCCTACGCCTGCTATTATCATTGCAAAGAATAAGTATGCTATGTAAGGATCTGTCTGTATCATCGAATTTATCATTACATACAATATGTTTGTCATAAAAGTTTTAGCTTTGCAGTTATTTTATTTATCTCATCTGTGTAGTAAGGCCCAACGCCTATTGCAGTTTCAGTTCCAGGAGGAACCTGCGTCTGGCCTGCGTCTTTTACGACTTGGAAGGGTATACCGCTTCTTTTAAGTCTGTTTTTCAGTTCCTCGAATTCATCCTCTTTATTAACTTTCAATACTATTTTTGTTTCTCCTTCTGCTAACCATTTTTTGGCAATTTCAGGATAGCTCTTTTCAGTATGAAGAAAACTCATAAGGCTTGCATGTGATCCCTGCGCTACCATCTTTCCAGTTCCCATTTTCACATCTTTCCTGAGTATTATAACCTGTTTTATCTCTTTTTCCATATATTATTTATAACAGAAACATATAAATATGAATCTGATAATAAACTAACAAATGGCAGAAGAGTTGGTTGAAACAGAAAAGAATTTCTGTATATCATGTGAAAGAGACATATCCATAATAGAGGATTCAGTGGTATTCAACTGTCCAAACTGCGGTACTAAAATTTCAAGGTGTGGAAAATGCAGGGGAAGAGGAGTCAATTACACCTGCAAAGTATGCGGTTTTGTGGGGCCTTAATATGGGAAAAGTAGTTATAAAAATAAAGGCGCTTCCGAAGGACACTTCCTCTGATTTAAATGATACCTCAGAAAAAATAAAGTCGTTTCTTTCAAAATACGGTTCAATATACAAAATGGAAGTGCAGCCTCTTGCATTCGGCTTAACAGTTATAATGATAACTCTTGTAGCAGACGAAGAGGAGGGAACTTCAAAGATTGAAGAGTCCTTTGCTTCGTTTACAGATGCAAGTCTTAGTATCTCAGAGGTAAGCAGAGCGCCTGATTTCTAGTTATTTAAGATTACTAGCTTCTTCCAAAAACAGCTTCTTGAATTTTTCCTTGTCTTTGTAATCTATTGAGCCACCGGATGCTTTATCATGTCCTCCCCCCTCTCCCCTCATTTTTTTGAATATATTGTTAAGCATTACTGGCAGCTTTATCTCTACCCCGTTTGCTCTTAAATTCAGTCTTATAGTCCTTGCATTTATCTTTGTCATGAACACAAGGACATTGCCGTAGTATTCCTTGTCAAAGCTGAGCTCTGTAACCAGTGTAGAGGAATACCTTTTCTTTTTCTGGTCCAATTCATAAAAGTATATCCTTCCGTATTTCTGCGCGTTTTCCTTGAAATCCTTTTTTAGTTTTTCAAGTTCTTCTCTTACTTTTTTGTCCGCAAAGACAAGTTTTTGGTTATTTATAATGTCAGAAATGGAATTGCTGTTAATTAATATCCCTAAGGCTTCATCTGCTCCTTCTCTATTATATAAGGTAGTCATTGAACCTATCATTCCAGCAGCCTTCCCGAAGTCGTTATCATACATGAATTCATCTTTTCCTATCTTTATTCCATATTTCTCCGCAGTTTTTTTAACAAAATCGGAATTTTCCTTTCCCCCCGAATCTCCAACAAGGCCTATCGCAGATGCCCAGTCAAGTTCTTTTATTTCCTGCTTGAATATCTGGTAAACCAATAATGAACAAGGAGTGTATGTATTATCGCCCCATATCTTAGGGTTTGCGTAAGCAAGTAAATCAGCATTTATTATCTGGTGGTGATCTATTATACAAAGGTTCTTGTCCTTGAACAAAGGCAGCTGGTCTTCTCTTATCTGCATGTCACATACTATTATATTCTTGCTGTATTCCTGCATGTCCATATCCTTGTAATCTTCATAGTTTGTAGGCCTGTAATAGTAAACTCCTTTGTTGATTTTTTTAAGTGCGGCGGTAAGAAGCGCTGCACTTACTATTCCATCGGTATCAAGGTGATAAAAAACAGTAAAATCATTGTTTTTCGACACAAAATCCCTTACACTCTTTATGCTTTCTTCTTTCTTAGCTTCATCCATAAGAATATTTGTAGGTTATACTACTAATATTTGTTGCATTCAGTTTCCGAACTTTTTAAGAAGGTTGTCAAGCAAACGAGTATATCTGGACCCACCCTCTGCCTGAATAGCGGTTCTTATGCCCTGCAATGGTATTAACTTATATTTTAAGTATGAAGTTCCTACAGTTGTATCTGTTGGTATGTAAAGTTCGCTTATCCCCTTCGTATAGTTAGGTTTGTGTATTATGTAACTCTCAAAAAATGTTTCATTCTCTAGAGCAGGCACAGTAATTGCTGCCATAGTTTTCCATTCTTCATCTTTCTTTTTCAATGCAAATTTTATGCCCGGTTCATGACAGTCACCTGCCATTGCTATGTCAACTAGGTCTTTTCCAGTATTCTTTACTGTATTCATAAGGGAGGTTCTTGCGTCTACTCCACCCCTATAACCTGCACTGTGCAACTGCAGTAGTCCATAACTGTCAAGATACGGCGTTTCTCCTCTCAAAAGATAATCATCTACGTAAACTACTTCTTTAGTTCCGCTGTTTTCAAGTTTTGGCCCTATCATTCTGCCTTCACTTCCGTTTCCAGTAGCTCTTTCAAAGTGGTTTCCTCCTACCACATAGGCTTTTTCAAACAATGGCCCCAAAGGTCTAAGGTACTTATCAAGTCTTTTTTCCTGCTGACCAAGGTCAATGTCTGAATTGCCGTAAACAACCTTATGCAATTCCGACACGAAATTGTCTTTTGCTCTATCCTTGTCAGTGTCATTTAGTATGTCCTCAAGCTTTCCTAAGAATTCCTCCGGGCTAGGAGCTCTTGGCAAAGACATTTTTGTCCTCTGTGCCTTGTCATTTCCGCCGTCTACCATGTCCCCGCCTATAAATAAAATTCTTTTGTCTTTAGGCACTTGGCTTTTGTTTATTATTTCTGGGACTTTCTCCATTGCTTCATAATCTGATGCAGCATTTCCAACATGCCAATCCGATATCTGTACCATTTCATACAATGATCCCTTTGTCTTCTCTTTGTTTATTTTGTACGGGTTTATACCCTTTTTAATCCCTCCCAAATCAATATGCTCTATTTCAACGCTTTTGTCGTTGTAAACCGATAATAAAGATATTCCGCTGTCTTCAAACTGCGACAGTCTTTTTGCCACGTCAGTCTTGTTAAGGCTGGCTCTTAGTTTGAACTGCCGGTCTATATCCATTAGCGGCCCTTGGTTTAATATCAATACAGGGTCTTTTCTGCTTTGGTAATCCAAAGCAGTGAATTCAGTAGCGGATCCTCTACCTGTTATGTAAATATCTGCAAGTCTTCCATACTGCGCATCAAGGTTAGCGTAGTCTACTATCATGTTTATATTTCTATCGCTTGGTTTTCCCTCGTTTAATCCTGCAGTAAGCGCATTTATTGCGTGGAAAACCTTTACCTTTAAACCGTTTATCAATATCTCTGCATCAGGATTGTTATCTTCCTTCTCCCCCAAGAAGTTTTCAAATCTTTTGTAAACCTTTATATTATCCTCGTTTTTACCGTCATTTAGTACCATATTAATCAAGTGCAAGTAAATGTCATTTGCTTTGTCTTTTATTCCTTTTTTATCAGAGGTCTTCCACTGGGAAGCCTTGAATTTGTAGCTTTCGGGTATTATTGACATTATTCTTTCTATCTCATCAGGCATTTTGTTCTCAAGTTTATTCTGCTTTTTGTTTTTCTTATTTACCTTTAGCTTTTCTTCTTCCTTATTGTTTCTTCTGCTCAGCCTTTCAAGTGCTTCTATGATCATCTTTACATTCTTGTAATCGGTAACGCCGTAGATGTAGTATATAGGTATATTCTTTTTCCTTGCCTCGTAAGCTATGCTTTTCATCTGTATCTTTGCAAGCCTTGCAGCCTCTGTCAAGTCGTCAACCGAATCTGAATCATTTTTGCCGCGTTTTACTTCATTGTACACTTCTTCTCCGTATTTTTCCTTTAGTCTGTCCTCTACTAAATCCAGCCTTTCTCCCCTTAATCTACTGTATTTATCAGGAATGTATGCCAACCCTCCATTTATCACTATTCCATCGATTTTTCCTTCATAGCTCTTTATCATCTGGCCGAGATTGTTTAATACATCTTTGCTACTTAATTTAGTTGCAAGCTCTAATTCTGACATTACAAGAAGCCTTAATTTCGAATCAGAAGCATCATTTGGTTTTATTATTTCCTCAAGTGATTTATTTCCCATAATATTACCCCCCCTTGATAATAAATGGATTTTTCCTTTTATAAATTAAAGGTGAGTATTACTATGGTATTACTAAATTTCGCTGAAACCAGTGTATTTCCTGAGTACCTCTGGAATAATTATGGTTCCATCTTTTTGCTGGTAAGTGTCAATTATTGCTATCATCGTTCTTTGCATTGGCAGTCCTGTCCCATCCAAAGTGTAAACATAATCCTTGTTTCCTTTTCTATCCACATATTTTATATTTAATCTTCTAGATATCCAATCAGTGGTATTGTCAAATGAGCCTACCTCTCTATATTTCTCCTGCGAGTAAAGATAAGCTTCTATGTCATATTGCTTTACATCTCTTACACCCATATCTCCGGTAGAGCAACTTACTACCCTATAAGGTATGTTTAGCTCTTTCCATATCTCTTCTATATTGTTCAGCATTTCTTCGTGGAAGCGTTTTGAGTCTTCAGGCTTGCACAGCACTATCTGTTCAGTCTGGTCAAATTGGTGCAGCCTAAATATCCCTTTTGTGTCTTTCCCATGTGCTCCTGCTTCTTTTCTGAAGGCAGGGCTTACTCCTACCATCTTTATAGGAAGCTCTTCTTCTGGTATTACTTCATTTGAATACTGCGCGATCATCGGATGTTCTGTTGTAGAGATAAGAAAACGCTCCTCTTCACCTTCTTCTTCTACACCTGTAACTTTGTAAAGAGCATCTTCAAATGTTGCCATATGCGCTATCCCGCCGTATATATCTCTTCTTATCATAAACGGTGGAATAATTGGTGTATAACCCTTTGAGGCTATTTTTTGGATAGAATACATTTCCAGTGCAAGCTCCAATTGTACTAGTTTTCCTCTTATGAATACAAACCTACTTCCTGCGATCTTTGCCGCCTTCTCAACGTCTAAAAGTTTTCTTTCCTGTCCTAGGTCAATGTGATTTTTAGTTTCAAAGTCCCTCTTTTTAATTTCTCCGAATTTCCTTATTTCAACGTTGTCATTGTCATCCTTTCCTTCGGGAGCGTCAGGGCTAACTACATTAGGCAGCCATAAAAACAGGTTTTTTGCTTCTTCTTCGTATTTTGCTATGTCATCCTCCATAGATTTTATCTGCTGCATTATCTCTCTCACGTTTTTCCTTTCATTTTCCTTTTCCCCTGCGTTTCCTTTGTTTTCAGCGAATTCTCTACTTATAGTATTTCTTTTATGTCTTAGCTCATCTACGCTGCTTCTTGTCTTTTTTATAAGTTCGTTTAATTCAATCAACCTGTCAACAGGATTTTCTATAGGTGGCGTTAAAAATCTCTTCTTTATAGATGACACAAGTTCATCCCTATGGTCTTTTACATAATTCAAATCGTAATTCATATGGAAATATTATAATTTATCAATAAAAGCTTTTTTATTTCATTTTAAATAAGCTTTTATATTTTATCTGCAGTTGTTAGTAATTATGGGCCCGTGGTCCAGCGGTTATGACGTCTGCTTGACGTGCAGAAGACCAAGGGTTCGAATCCCTTCGGGCCCATTTATTTTTAATGTCCTATTTAAGCAAAAATAAATCACAAAGAAATGATAATCGCAGCTATAGCAGCATTAATAATCAAGAAAAGAAAGGAAGTTTTTAGAAATAAAGTATATTTTCGTTTGTCTTTTGTTTGTCTAAGCCCTATAACATTTGCAAGCGAAGCAATAACACTACCGTTTCCACCTATATTAACTCCCCATAACAATGGTATAAAATTAAATGTTTTCAGTAAAACAGAAGCGGGTACGTTGCTTATGACTTGGGAGATTAAAATAGCGTATATAAACTGATACAAAAAGGAGCTGTTTTTAGGCAGCGGAATTACGGAGCTTAGGGAGCCGAATATCATGAAAACTATAAAGAAAATAAGTATAAGAAGTATATCTATCCTGCTGAGAGTTCCAAGCCTTTTTGAACCGGGGATTCTTACAAATGCAAGTATAAGTATTGAAAAGGCAATCATAGCTAGAAAAAAATATTCACTATAACTTAAAAGCATGCCGATAACATCTATTACAAAGATAAAAAGTGATGAGTAAAAAAGCGGCATATGCGGTTTCTTTGCCTTGTAATTTGTTTTTAATTTGCCATCCTTTACTAGGAAGAAAGTGAATGTAAAAAGAAGAATGGTTGATATTGCAAATGCTGGAAATGCCCCTGCAATAAAATTGGTAGCAGTCAGGTGGTAACGTAAGAATATTATTATGTTTTGTGGGTTGCCGAAAGGGGTAAGCATTGAACCTACATTTGCAGCAATAATTTGCATTATTATGGTGTTTAGGAGGCTCTTTCTGGATATTATCCCTATTTCTACGGTTATGGGCACAAGTATCAAAAGAGAGGCATCATTTGTCATTGCAATTGATACAAGAAAGGTTATTGCAACTAACAACATGGATATTCTTTTAATGCTTTTGAATTTTTTCGTCATTTTTGCAGCAATGACATCTATTTCCCTGGATGCAAGTATTCCAGTGTTTGCTATTATAAGAGAGGTTATTATTACGAAGGCTCGTGTATAGACTGGATCTAATTCAACTTTTCCGGAAAATATCAAGTATGCCGACAAAAGTATAACTATAGCATAAATTGATATTCTAACAGTGTTTCCCCTGTTTTTCAGCATATTTGATTAAGTTAATTCCGCTACAGTTTTCATGCTTTTAATCATGTTCTTGTAGTTATAACCAAATTCCTCCGCAAATGCACAAAGCTGGAAAAAAGACTTTATGTCATTTGTACTTTCGGATCCGGAGGAATACAAGCAGTTTATGCCATAATCGTTGCAAAGTTTTCCGTTTATCAACAAGTTCTTGTAAACTTTAAACATGTTTTCACTTTTTTCAAGCGCCGAAAAGCTGAATATAACTGTCATGCCATTTTCCTTTAACTTGCTGCACAGTCCTTTGTTCAGAAGAAAGCCGTTAACCTCTAAATCATATATGAACTTTGCCTTTCCTTTTCTGATGACAAAATCATAGTCTTTTCCAGAATAAGCTTTAAATTCAGTTGTTTCCTCTTTTGTAATGTCTTTTATACTCTGGTCTTTTAGAAGTAATATCCCTTCAAAGCCAAGGCCTTTCAGTTTTTCTACAATCTCTTTTGAATCTTTTCTTATAACGTCAATTTTCATTAACTATACTAATTATGCACTAAATAAAACTTTATATATAAGTAAATAGAAACCTATAAGATTATGGCAGAGAGATCAAATCCGGTTGCTGATAGCAGACTGTTCTATAACGTATACGTATGTAGAAACTGCAATGCAAAGATACGCGTTTCCAGCCAGAAAGTTCTTAGAAGGAATGAAGTAAGGTGTAGGAACTGCGGTTCTTCGGCATTGAGGCCTAAACACAAAGAGTTAAGAAAGTTAAAGGTGTAAGTATATAATGTCAGTTTTAAGTGTGCTCTTAGCAAATGGAGATAATTTACTTTTAACAATTATAATACTTGTAATATTCGGATTATTTGTAATTATAGAGAGAAAAAAGTTTGATGTAGAAGGAAAAGTAGTTTTTCTTTACAAAACAAAGATAGGATTAAAAGCAATGAAGCGGCTAGCAAGGTTTAAACGGCTCGTAAACATCTATTCAACGATAGGAGTTTTCGTTGCACTTGCAGGCATAGGCTTTGTGCTATACCTTTTCCTGCCTTACCTTTATCTTATGATAACAAGCCCAACAACCACTTTTCCAGCTGTAGCACCACTGTTTCCCGTTTCAATCTCTGTAGGAGGAATACCTGTTTTAATAGGCGTTCCCATACTTTACATACTAATAGCTGTAATCGTATTGGCAGCTTTGCATGAAGCTTCTCACGGCGTAGTTGCACTTTCAAAAAACATAAAAATAAAATCTACTGGTTTCGGCTTCCTATTTGGAGTTCTTCCTCTGGCGTTTGTAGAACCGGATGAAAAGAAAGTTATAAAAGCGAAGAGAATGGATCGTTTGAGAATATTTGCCGCAGGCGCTTTTACAAACGTTGTTTTAGGCTTCATATTTTTAGGAGCATATCTTTTGCTTTCCCATTTTATGATTTCAGCTAATTTAGTTTCATATTCCCCGTATTACCTAGATGTTTCAACGGTTGTAAATAACAGCCCTGCCAGCCTAGTTTCTTTACCGGTAAATTCCACGGTTTCAGAAATAAACGGCCACCAGTTCTATTCGGAGCAGCAGGCCTTGTCTGATCTCAATGTCAAGCCGGGGCAGTACGTTAATTTTACCTTAACCAATGGAAAGGTTTATTCCATGAAAACTACTTATAATTCATCAATAAATAATACCTATCATAGTTACATTGGAGTGGGAGGGTTTTTCTCGCTCGCAAAACCGCCGGCATTTATAATAGAGCCAATTTCTGTCACTGCATTTCCCAATAATTCTTTTACTTCTCAGTCTCTTTACTGGATAGATGGACTTTTCTTGTGGTTGTGGGTTATATCTTTCAGCCTTGCAATAGTCAACATACTTCCATTGTCTTATCTTGTAGACGGCGGTAAGATATTCTTCGATGCTTTGGGTTACGTTGTTAAAAATGAGAAGAAGGCGCTTGCAATCCTAAATACTGTTGCATTTCTTTTTATCCTGCTTTTAGTTCTTTTGAGCCCAATAGGCTCAATAATATTTGCATCACTAAAATAGAATTTTATCTTTGAATAGAAAAGGTTAAATCTCTACTTTACTATATATAAAAATGGCTACGAAAAAAGCGAAGAATAAAGTGAAAAAAGTTAAGTCCAATCCCAAAATAAAAAAGACAAAAAAAGTAGTTGTAAAACGTGAAAAAAAGATAGTAATTGATACTAACAAGCTTTTGAAATTGGAGGAGGCAAGAAAATACGTTGTTGATGTTGCTGGAGAAAAAGGCTTGGAAGTTTTCGAGTTTCTTATCTCCAAAGGGGAAATGGAGGAGAACCTTCTTGCAAAAAAACTTAAGTTTGAAAAGGCAAATGCAATAAGAAAATTCCTGTATAGGCTTTACAATAAAAACCTTGTTTCCTATAGAAAGGTAAGAAAGAACAACAAAGCATGGTATACCTATTTTTGGAGCGCGAATCCGGAAAAGCTAGTATTCATAATAAGAGAGATGTATGAGGAAGAGATAAAACAAACCAAAAAATCAATGGAATTAAACAAGGCAGAAGACTTTTACGTCTGTGATATCTGCAACAGAAGATACGATGTAAATGAGGCCCTTCAAAATGACTTTAGGTGCAAGAATGATGGCGGTGTACTTACGCACATAGAATCAGGTAAGATACTGGAAGACAAGCAGAGCAGGATAGACTTTCTCAACAAGAAATTGCATGTATTGGATCAGCTTGTTAAGTAATTATTTTACGTTTTCCAAAACGCAGTTATAATTTAAATTTATCTCATTTGTATTTGAGCAGACTGTAGAAGCAGTGGAATTTACTGCTGCACATGAATAACCGAAACTCGCATTTTCTTTTATGCAGGTATTGCTTGTCAGTGTAGAGTTGGTTATTATGTTGTGGCATTCCAATTCGCATATCCCTATTGCTATCTGCCTATGGTTTTCGTAAGGGTTTGTGTAGAATACTGCAGCTAATATCACCAATGCAACAATAACTATCAACACAGCATAATACCCTTTATCCATATCTTTTTAATAATATTATGTATAACCTCATATAAAAAAGCGTTTAAAATGTAAAAAATGTTAATAATCATATGGCAAAAAGAGTATCAGCATTGGTTATAAGGGGAAACAAAGTATTGATGGTAAAGCTGAAGGAACAGGATAAATACATGCCAAGAGCTACATGGGTATTCCCATTTCTTGATTTGGATGAAGAAAAAAGCCCAAGGAGGGAGATCCTTTCACTGATGGAAAAATTCAACATAAAGGTTAATCTTACAGGAAAGGTATTCAAGTATTACCCAAGTGAAAATCCAAAGTTGTTGTATTTCCTTTATGTAATGGAGCATGTAAACGGGGAACCGGAAGTTCTGTCTTTTTTCCAAAGCTATAAATGGGTGCCTATGGCAGATATAACTGCTTATTCAACCTCCTTTATGGACAACAATGTCTCAAGGTTTTTGGAAGAAAAAGCAAAAGAATACAATCAGAATTAAACGTACATGTTCTGTTCTTCCTGACTTTTTGGTGCTTGACTTACTCTTTTCAGTAGGTTGTTTATCTGTCCGAGTGTTTTCTTGTATTCTGATATAAGTTCAGAAGTGTCTACCTGTATTCCAAGAATGCCTTCCAATACGGAAATAAGAGCTGCGGCTGCTATGCCATCAGGTATCTCTGCGTGCGTTTCCGCCATTAAAACTATAAATGGTATCTTACTCTTTCTTGCCTTGTGCGCGAAGTAGGAATTAAAACCCATCATTGCTCCTTCAGGCAATTTCTTGCAGTTTTTTATCTCTTTTTCATTGTAAGTGCTTGCAAAATAGACTTCGCTCTTGTCCTTCGCCTCATCAATCGCAAGGCCGTCCAACGCTATTATCTGGTCCGCCTTCCTTTCTTTATAAATCAGCATTATTTTATCCGCAAGTTCGTTTATTGCCTTCAAAGGCAAAGGTATCTGCGATGTTATCATTGTAAATTCTTTTCCTTCCAGTATTCTTATGGGAGAAAGAAGGTTTCCATCTTTGACTACGGCAAATTGCGCAAGTTCATCAATGTCTATCCCTCCGACATCTTTTATAACTCCCTTTTCTTCAAGGAACCTAGCGGCCAATATTGATATATACCCGGCAGTTTGAAAAGCGGTTATTATTTTTGTTTTTTCAGCCATAGTTATTATTAAACCTGCTTATTTAAATAACTGCCCTAATAATTACAGACCTATGACAGAGAGAACAGGTATGTAACCGATGTAGATTAAAGCGGTCATTGCAACAGGTATCACAAAGAAAATGGCCCAGTAAACCTTGTTCCATCTCCACACCTTGTAACCATCCAATCCTATAAATGACGCTGATCCTAATGGCAGCATATTAAATGCGCCCAAGTAGAAGCTTATGAATGTTCCTAATCCAGTTACTATGTAGCCGAAAGCCGTCAATAAGTTAGTCACATGTGACCCTACAAGTACATAGATAAGCAAAAACAAAGCTAGGAATATAAATCCAAATGCTATATCAATTAATGGCCCGGCAAGCGATATTTTTCCGTATCTTTCAGTAAATCCCTTTGGGTCTGTGTAGGGCTCTCTTGGATCAGGTTCAAATATCGTTGCACCAGGCAATGCAAACACGAATCCAATAAGCAGGGCCATTACTACAGCAAGTATCAAAAAGAACGGGAACATTCTGAACTGCGCCTCATAGCCGTAGCTTTGAGCGACAAACTTATGCATCAATTCATGCATTATGAATGCGGCTCCAAGCACTATAAAAGAAGCTAGGAAGTATAATAAGAAACCAGAGTTTTCTATAGGATAAAGAACAACCGCAAATGCGAAGCTCAATGCCAACCAGGCTATAAATATGTCTTCTATCTCTCTCAAAGAAAACCTTGATGCAAAATTTTTGAATCTTTTCTGTTTGTTTTGGTTATAGCCTAAGTTTGATTTAAAAGGTATAAACTCCCAAGCTTTTTTCTTTCTGTATATCCTAACCGATGGATTTCCTCTCTTGATTACTTTTACTTCTTTTTGCATATCCCTATCCTTAGCATTTCATTATATATATCCTCTAGCTCATTTATCTCAAGATAGAAGACTTTCTGCTTTAGCTTATCCTTTTCTTTGAATCCCTGTAATTTATACCTTATCTCTTCCTTCGATTTTACGTTTAGTTTTCCCCTGCTGTCCATTATAGCGGAATAAAGGTTTTTCTTCTTGTGCTGAAAAAGAAGCCTTGCAAAAGCAAGAAAATTTTCATTTATCTGTATATTTTTAGGTTTTATCCTCAAGATTATGGATTCAACTGCAGGCCTAGGCCTGAATGCGTTCTTACTGACTCTGGAAACAAGCTCTATGTTGCAAGTGTATTGCGTAAACACGGATATCATCGAATAATCTCTTATCCCTGGGAATGCAAGCATTCTTTCACCGAATTCCAATTGATACATTAGTACTGCCAAAGAATCTTTTTTTCCATTCATAAAATATATTATCTTTTCCGTTATTGGAGAAGAGATGGCATATGGTAAATTTGATATTATCTTGTTTGCATCGCTGGGGAATTCTATTGCTAATGCATCTCCGTTTATGAACTCTATGTTTTTGGTCTCTTCAAGCATAGTTCTTGCAGAATCGAAAAGATTCATGTCTATTTCTATAGCATAAACTTTTTTTACATGAGAGGCTATGCGTTTTGTTAGTCTCCCATCACCGCTCCCTATCTCTATCACTATATCGTCTTTTTTAAGGTCTGAAGCCTCTATTATCTTTTCAAACGTTTTTTCGTCTTTTAGGAATACCTTTGTATTGTTCATACCAGTATCTTCAGGACCTGCCCATTTTTGACAGGAGAGTCGTTCTTTACTTTCAACCCCGTTTTGCAATCTATAGCGCCTTTGTAGTTTTTGGCTATATCGCTGTGTATCATTGCAGCTACATCCTTGGGAGTTGCATCTTTCTCCACAAGATATGCATCTGGTAGCACTCTTCCGAAGCCATCAGTAAGCTTCTTTTCGTCCTCTACTGGGAAAACTACCTTGTAGCCCTTTAATTCAAATACAAGACGGTTTAAAGCCTCTCTCACCCCAGTTCCGCCGTATTTTTTTATTATTTTCTCTATTATGCCTATGGCTTTTTCCTGATCACTGCTCAATTCCTTTAATTTTTCAAGCCTGTTGTTTTTAAAGCGTATGAACCCGTTTTTCTCTGCTTCCCTTATTGTAAGCTCGGCAGCTGCAGAGCAGGCCATAAACTGGTAGTCAAATCTTTCCTTCAGCCTTTTCATCCTTTCCTCCAAGTCTTCAACAGAATCCATCTTATTGCATAAAATAAGCATTGGTTTGTCTTTTTTCATCAGTAAAGAAGCCATATCCAAAGCAGTATCGTCGTTTATTTCCTTTACGTCGAGCTCCTTTACAACTTCTTTTACAGTCGAATACTTTATGTTTATCCCAGATACATTTTTGAATATTACGTCTGCTATATCTTCCTTACCTACATACCTAGATCTAGATATTATTGAAGCTATCCATTTCTTTATCTCGTTGTCAACCATTTCTATGTCTATTCCAGGGTCAAAATCCTTCGTTTTATTTCCGCTGCTGTCAGTGTTACCGGATATGTCTATTACTTCTATTATTGCATCGGCTTCCATTATGTCGCTTAGGAATTTATTACCAAGGCCCTTTCCTTCACTCGCGCCTTCTACCAAACCTGCAACGTCTATTATATTAATTGGTACAAATCTTGTGCCATCAACGCATGGGGCATTGTGCGGATTGCATTTTACATTGAAGTATTTTTCAGGGCATTCAACAGTAACATAACCAACTCCTTTGTTGGGTTCTATAGTTGTAAACGGCCGGTCTTCTATTTCAACTTCTTCAAGAGTAAGCGCCTTAAAAAGCGTGCTTTTTCCTACATTTGTCCTTCCGATTATGCCTATTTTCATAATATAATTATTATAGTTCCGATTATTAAAGAGGGAACTAAAAATGTAATTACATAACTTATTGTTCTTTGTAAATCAGATTTCTCTGCATTGTAAAGCGCTGAAAAGCAAAGGTTAAAAAGCAGTATTATCGCAGAAACTGCAAAATAGTAACCACTGTATAAATATAATACCAAGGATATTGCAGCAATTTCTATAATTATTAAAGGATAAGAAAAGATTTTTTCTGCCCTAAATTTTTTTGCTATGTTTTCTATTTCTTCCTGCGTTGACACTCCTATGAGATACCCTATAACAATGGCTAAAGCTACTATTACATATAACCCAGTTTCTTGTGTGAGTAAAACCATATTTAATTACTATTGCTTATTATTTATTTAAATACATAAATTGAGTGCATTATAATACAAGTTAGTAAACATCAGTATATCAATGGAACAACCTGTCAACAGTGATGAAATAAACATAGAAGAAGAACAGGGATTAGTGGCTTCAAATAGTGTGTATGGCTTTCTTCGCTCAGGCTCAAAATTCTTTGTTTCTTTCTTGGTCAGCGTTCTTCTTGTGAGGTTTCTTGGGCCTACCAACTATGGTTATTATACAGTAGTCGTTCTCTACTGGGGATTTGCTTCTACTATTGCTGGTTTGGGCATAAATTCGGCGGTTCAGTACGCTATATCAAAATACCGTGCGCAAAACTCCGCTTCTAGGCTAATGTGGGCAGTTAAGCATTATTTTGTTATAGTAATAGTTTCATCTCTTATTGCTTCGATAGTCTTATTCTCTCTTTCTGGAGTAATTGCATCGATATATCATTCAGCAGAAGTAGGTTATCTTATAAAGATACTGGCTTTTGGGCTTGTTTTCTATTCTCTTTCAGGGAATTTCACAGAGCCTTCATTTGTGGGATTTCAGAAGATGAACAATAGCTTTATTACTGGTGTTTTGTATGATTTTTTACGTATAATGCAGCTAGTAGTAATTTACTTAGGGTTTGGTTTAATAGGCGCAATTAAGTTTTATGACGTGGTTTACCTTGTAACTGCAACAGTTGGCCTTTTCCTTTTATATCGCTCAATGAAGGGGTTTCCCAAATCAGCCAAGCCGGAAAAGGAAGATTTGGCTCATTTTTACAGTTATAGAAATTTTTCATACGTCATGGCAATAATCTCTCTGTCTTATGGGCCAGTAATCGCTTTGTTTTTAGGAGCGGTTTCTCCGGACATTTCATCAGTGAGTTTTTATAGAGTGGGGCTTATAATGGCAGGTATGCTTGGACTGCCCGCTGCCGCAGTAGGGTCTGCATTCTTTGCATCGATAACAAAGTTTTTTGAAAGAAAACAATTTGAGGGATTTTACAGACTTCAGCATAGCCTTATAAAATATTCTTTTCTTCTTACTTTTCCGCTCGTTATAGCCTCTATCATATCGGCACCGAGGCTCATTTCGTATCTTTACAAATCTAGCTTTCTCGGCGCTGAAACCCCCTTTATAATCCTTCTTATACCTGTTCTCATATCCAGCATATTCGGGCCGATTACTCAGGTTTTAAGTGCAACAGGGAAACAAAAATATGCAATGTACTCCGTAATAACTGGTGCGGTAGTCGGAATAACGCTTACTATTATCTTAGTTCCGCTTCTGTATTCTGTAGGCGCAGCAATTGCGTATCTTGCGGTTACAATGTCTACCCTAGCAGTAAATCTTATTTTGGTTTCAAGGTACATCAAAATAAAATTGCCTTATAAAGAACTGCTGAAAGCCACATTTTCTGTTTTATTAATGGGCCTTTTCTTGTATTTTCTTCTAAAGTTTGTTACAAGGTTGGCATACCTGCCGCTGCTTCTGATCGCTGCTTTAGTCTTCTATGTTTTAATGTTGTATTTTACAAGGACCGTTAGCAATAAGGAACTCAGATTTATAATCAAGCTGTTTAAAGCCGACAGGTTTGTTAGAATGTTATATAAAAAGTATTAATCTTTGTAGGCATTTGTAATTATATGAAACTTAACGTTAAAGCAGTTGATTTAGAATTTGATGAAAAAGAAAGAAAGTTGTTTGCCGACGGTAATGAAGTGCCTTTTTCTGTACGTAAGGTAAGTGAGATGAAGGATGTACTGTTCAATAAGGAATTCATAAACAGCAAAAACAGGAATGACGTAATATACAGAATGTATAGAGCAGCGGGAGTTGCAAAGAATGCCACAGTTTTCTCGGCACATAACATAAGGTATGACGTTACCGTCATTGAAAATTATGATTTAGGTGGAGAGTTTACAAAGACTCTTGGACATTATCACCCATTAGTTGAAAAAGGGCTGGCTTACCCAGAGTTATATGAGGTAATAAGTGGTGAGGCCGTTTACCTTCTACAGAAAAGGAACGATAATGGGAGCTTTGATTTAGAGCTTGTGCATGCAAAAGCAGGGGATAAAGTCATAATGCTTCCTAATTATGGCCATTTTTCAATTAATGTCGGAAAAGGTCTTTTAATAGAGGCAAATCTGGTAAACTCTACGTTTGATTCTGATTACAAGTCCGTGCAGGCAATGGGTGGAGGGGCTCTTTTCCTTTTAAGGAACGGGAATATAGTTTTAAACAAAAATTACAAGGAAACTACCCTTAAGCACAGCGAAGCGGAGAAGCTGCCTTTCCTTGATTATTCAAAAAGCATATATGATGAGTATATAGCTCATCCCGAACATTTTATTTTCTTGAATAAGCCGGAATTCTTGCTTTGGAAACATGATTCTTGGGACATAGAATCGCAGGATTTTTGATTCGAAAGGTTTAATAATCAGTAGTAATTTCTCTATATATTTGAATTATGGCCGAAAATGATGAACTTAGGAGAATAGAAGAGGATGCTTCCAAAGAGGAAAGAAAGATTGAGCAGGAAATAAAGAAAGAGGAAGTTCAGGTTAAAAGAGAGGAAACAGAGTTAAAAAAAGAGGAAGAAAAGATAAATCAACTTAAAAAGGAATCAGAAAAACTAGAGCAGGTAAAAGAAGAAGTTTCTAAGAAGAAAGTGAGCGAAATAGAAATAGAATTGAATTTATCTGGTTTTAAAAGTTTTGGCAATGCCGCTTATAATATTTTAATAAAGAAAAAGGTTCTTTTCTACTTGCTTCTTATACTTGCCGTAACAGTCGGCTGGTATGTACATACTGCAAGCATTCCAGCTTTGCTGAACCCCTTGCAGTCAAACTCTCCCTTGATAGGAAATAATTATCTAGGTATGGGTGGTTCTCTTTCAGGTTTGGATCCTTATACATTTTACATACAAATGCAGAATATCCTTAAAACCGGTAACGTTCCAGCAGTAAACTACTTAGAATACTTACCGATAGGTTTGCCGTCTAGAGGAGATGAGCTTTTGGTATCATTCTTCGGTGCGTATTCAGCAAGGCTCGTTGATCCAATAGTAAAAGGTGCAGTACCAATGACCTCATTTATGTTTCTACCTGCATTCTTTGCCATCTTTTCGGCTCTGCTTCTTTTCCTTATAGCATTGGAATTGTTTGGAGATTACTGGGTAGCGAGCATAAGTGCATTTATTCTACCCGCCTTTCTTACCTTTTTAAGCCGTTCTACTGCAGGTTTTACGCAGAAAACCTCTCTTGGTTTTATGTTTATCCTGCTGGCAATCTTCTTCCTGTCAAAATCCCTTAAATCTAAAAGAACCAGAAGCAAAATGATTTACGGTTTGGCTACGGGAATAGCTACAGGATTAGCGACTGCTGCAAGTGGATATAGTGAGTATCTTATTCTTGTTATACCAATAATCTATATAATAATTGTTTTGCTTGGATATGCTAAAAAAGGAGACCTGCTTGCCTACCTCCTATTTGCAATCTGGGTTCCGATAAAAGTAAGTTTTGTTACCTTTACCTTCTCAGATGTTATACACAGCGCTCTTTATTACCCAATGTTGTTTTCCTATGTCTTAGTGCTCTTTAAGCTGATAGTTTATGACAGATACAAGCATAAGCTTAAAATACCGCTTATAAACAACGGCTTTTCAGTCGCAATATACAGCATAGTGATTTCTTTGCTTTTGGTTGCTCTTACCGGCTTGAGTACATTAAAGCATGCCTTTTCAAGGATTGCTTCTGAGTTCATTCATCCATTAGGCGTAGGCATAGTAAATCCTGTTACAGAAACAATTGCCGAGTATGCACCATTGAATTTGACTCAGAGAGTACAGGATTTCAATTTCCTATTAGGTTCATTAGGTATAAATTTCCTTTTATTCTGCGCAGGCGCAGTATTCCTTCTTTATATTGTACTGAGACGGTTTAGGCACTGGTATATACCTTTCCTTTTAAGCGTTCCGTTCATACTTATGCTTAACGGGGGAACATTCAGCTATAATGCAACTTCATATTCATTCTTGTTTATATTCATAGCTTTGGATTTTATACCTTTAGGTTACTTGTTCCTGCATAAAAATGAGATAGAATCAAAGAGAGTTCTAAGTCTTGTCTTATTCCTTACTTTGATCTCATTGATAATGCTTATTGTTATATGGAACATGAATTCATCTGCAAACAACTATAAATACGGTGCTGTAGCACTTGTAGTCATATTCATATTAGAGTTTGCATTTGACAAGCAGGAAGACGTAAATTTGCTGTCTTTGCTTGCGATAATACCTTTCTTTTTCTTTGTTGCAACGGTTATACTTTCAAACGTTGAGAGCAGGCTTCTTGAGCCGACTGAATTAGCGGCTGCTATAATAATACCATTTGCAATAGTTTATTTCTTCAGAGGCTCAATAGACATTACGAATAGATTCTTTAAGAATTCTCCGAGGAACATGGCAGTTGTTTCTGCAGTTATAATCATAATAGCAATAGCTTTCGTTGCTGCGGACCTTCATTCAAGTCTTTCATTGTCATATCAGACTGCACAGTCAAGCGGTAGCGGATTGCTACTCTGGGGGCCTACTATGCAGTGGATTAGTCAAAATACTCCTGTCAATACCTCAATAATATCATGGTGGGATTATGGTTATTGGGAAGAGGCAATAGCAAATAGAACCGCTGTAGCCGATGGAAGCAATGCTTATGGTTACCAATCAATGATAGCGAAATACTTTTTTGAGGCAACTTCCCCTTACATCTATTCAACTTATCTTCACTATATACATCAGCCAACGTATGCAGTAATAAGTGGCAGCGAAGTAGAGAAGTTCTCTGCTATCTCAACTATTGCTTTGAAGCCGACATCTTTTACTCCAATGACGGAAACTAATGTAACTGTAAACAGTCAAAATATAGGAAATCAAAGTTACAAGTACCTACTTGAATTTGGAAATGTAAATGGACAGATAGCTCCTCTATATTCAAATGCAACAATACCTGGTTTGCCAGGCAATGCAAACAACGATCTTTTGGTCGAGATTCTTCTGCCGCTTAATGCAAGCAGCAATGGGGTAATCACAAGCATGGGAAATCCCTATGGTATACTGTACAATGAACTTACTGCGCAGTTCTCTAATCCGTTGCCTTTGGATTACAACTGTGTTTACAGTGTAGGTTGTAAAGAAGTTGCAAATGACAGCATACCTGGCGGAATGATGCTTTTGAATGCTACAAATTCAGTTGATCTCCACATTGGAGGCGTACCTCAAGCTCCTGGCGGATATGAAATCCTTCCGATAAACATGTCACAGTTTGGCAACGGCCCTGCTTTGTTGTACATGCCGAATGAAACGCTGGATACATTGTTTGATAAGCTTTATTTGCTAAATGAAAGCATACCTGGCTTTAAGTTACTTTACAGTGATAACCTGCCAGTAAACTCCTTGTTAAGCATAGAAAATCAGGTGCTTACGAATGTAAATGTTTATCAGATAAACTATACTGCTCTTAGCAAATACATGCTTACAGGCGAATGCTCTGTTTCGCCTTCAGCGCAGAACTACTGCGATAATTTAAGCTACCTGCCCGCAGTATTTGCAAAATACAGTAAACTTATAAATAATACGCCTATTAATCAATCATGAAAGTGATAGTTTCAGGGCTTACAGCTTCGGGTAAATCAAGCGTTGCAACTACTCTTGCTCTTAACTTTGGAATTGAATATTTTTCTGCCAGTTCTAAATTGAAGAACCTACTTCCAAAAAAGGATTTTATGGTCTGGGAGTCAAAAAAAGGGATAGAGGCTGTGAAGTTCAGGTTGAAAAATCCGCAGTATGACAAAAGGCTTGATTCGTTTATTCTTTCATTTTTTAAAACAAAAAAGGACGTAGTTCTTGACAGCTGGGTAGCACCTTGGAAGATAAAGGACAGGGACACAATAAAGATATACATAAAGGCAGATGAAAATGTTAGGGCAAAAAGAGTAAGTACCCGCGATAAGATAAGCTTCAGCGAAGCCTTGAAATTTATGAAGGAGAAGGACTTGCTTACAAAACAGATCTACAAAAAAATATATAAAATAGAAATAGACAAAGACTTTACCCCTTTTAATTTGGTTATTGACTCTTCGAATATAGACCTAGAAAGTGTTGTGCAGCTTTGCTCCGATTATATAATGCACCAGCAAAAGACAAATAATTAATAACATATTTGTAATTTTAACCAAAGCACATTAAATTCCGTTTTTTGAAGATAAATTAGTAGATGACATAAAAAGCAAGGTTTTAATCTTTGAACCTACGATTAAATAAAATGAAACTGCCTTTGGAGGATTTCAAGCATGAAATCTTTTCCTTGAGAGAGGAAGAAACCGACAGCAGATACGGCAAAGCTCCAAAGGACAGAAGCATAAAGGAGAGGATAAACTACGGTTTTATACTTCTGGACAAGCCAGCAGGTATAAGGTCCAAGACCGCAGCCTACATAGCAAAGAACCTTATGGCAACATTAGGCGCCAATAAGATGGGTTACTCAGGGACTTTAGAAGATTGAAGAAATCCCAATGTAACTGGTCTTTTGCCCCTAGCCATAAACAACGCTACGAAGGTTCTCCCAGTGCTTCTTTTTGGAGGAAAGGAATACATAGCTCTGATGCATCTGCACAGTGAGGTTGATGAGCAATTACTTAGAGATACGTTTAACAAGTTCATAGGAAAAATAATGCAATTGCCCCCAGTTAGATCGCATGTTAAAAGGCAGTATAGGCAGAGAGAGATATACTATTCTGAGATATTGGAGATAGACGGAAAGAATGTACTTTTTAAAGTCGGTGTAGAATCCGGAACTTACATAAGAAAGCTTATACATGACATGGGGGAAGAACTGAAAGTCGGTGCACACATGACAGAGCTAAGAAGAACAAAGGTTTCAACGCTGTCAGAAAAAGACAACTTGGTTACACTGCAAGATTTAGAGGATGCAGTCTATTTTTATGAAAAGGAAAATGATGACAGGCTGCTAAACAAATGCCTTGGTAGCATAGAATCAGCAATAGACTTCTTGCCAAAGGTTTTTATCTCAGATACTGCAGTAGATCCAATTTGTCATGGTTCTCCACTTGCTGTTCCAGGCATAGTTAAACTTACTAATTTCGAAAAAGATGAAGTTATAGGTATAATGACGCTGAAAGGTGAACTGATAGCACTTGGTAAATCTGTATTGTCGACAGAAGAAATAAAAACCGTTAAAAAAGGAGTTGCAATTAAAACAGACAGTGTAATAATGGGAATCGGCACTTACCCCGAATACAGAAAGATTAATTAGGGATTTATATAATAAGTATCCTATGTGGGGTGGTGATCTAGCTTGGTATGATGCTAGCTTCGGGGGTTAGTTGACCTGGGTTCAAATCCCAGCCACCCCAATTTATTTTGTATGAATCAAAAGGCGTTAAAAGTTATATCAAGTATTGCGGAGAAGCGAAGTGGCCACTATTGATATGATTATGGTTGCCAGTATTGCTATTGAATAAGCTGAGTTTGTTATTACGCCTATTTCAAATGCGACGGTGGCAATTGCTATACCCACTGCGCCTCTTCCATTTATTATTGCGCTGGTTTTTATTTTCCAAGACCTTTTCTTTATTTTCATGATTCTTCCGGAAGAGTAGTAGTTAAGTACTATTGAAAAAGCTATAACGGCAAGGGATATGGCCAGTATTGCCGGAAGAAAACCTTCAAGAGAACGAAATGATGCAACATCGATTCCAGCTATGCTGAAGAAAAGAGGTATGAAGAAACCATCGTTCATCCTTTTTATTGTCTTTCTGACTTTTCTGAACAGAGTTCTCCCTATAAGCCCTTCATGTATTATCAAGCCAGCAAAGAAAACTCCTATTATGTAGTTTATACCTATAAGCTGGGATATCCCCCCGATTAGCAACCCTATGATTATTATCATTGCATACCCAAAGTGCTCGCTTTTCAGTATCTTTCTGGATTTTGTAAGCCGCATTCTTAGTTTCTTGCTTCCCCTATTTAGTATCTTGTCTACATTCAAGAATACAAGAAGGAAGATTATGAAATAGATAACTACCAATATTGCGTTCAATGCGCTTTTGTAGGTTATGCCAAGTAATAGAAATGCTATTACATCTGTTATAACTACTGAACCTATAATTGTTATTCCTTTCGGATCTCTTGCAAGCCTGTACTTCATTACAAGAACAGATACTATTGATATTGATGGTACTGCTATTGAAAGCGAAACTATAAAGTTTTGTCTTAATCCAAAATGCAATAAAACAACGGAAAGAAGCGTAGAAAGAACTAATGGTAGGATAAAACTAGTAGTTGACATTTTAATAGAAGGCTTGAGGTATTTTATGACCGATTCTGTTTTCATTTCTATTCCTAACAGGAAAATTATAAAGAAAAGAGAAAGAGAAGAAAGGGCCTGTAATTCACTATTGTTCTGTATGAAATTGAAAACAAAGGGGCCTATAACTAAGCCAGCTATAAGGTAGCCCACAACTGATGGAAATTTAAGCTGTTCAAACAGCTCCCCCATTATTATAGATACAGATAATACTACAAGAATCTCTATTATTATGTTCAATACCATGCTTTAAAATTGTTTTAAACGTATAAAACTATTTTTATACTATAAATAGATTATCTTACAGTAAGCGTTTTATTATGCAAGCTTATTTTAAACTATCATGCAGAGGTAGCGAAGCGGTCAAACGTGTAAGGCTAAGGACCTTATGGCTTAGGCCTTCGAGGGTTCAAATCCCTCCCTCTGCACTATATCTAAAGTTTAAATCCGCACTTGTACTTGTGCTTAAAAAAGTATAAATACTAAGGAGCTTTATAAAATAGAATTATGTCAATAACAGGAAATGGTTTGCACAAACGTTCAAGGAAAAGGCTTAAGCTTGATGTAAAAGAAAGAGGAAAGGTAGACATAAAGAAAGCCTTGCAGTCTTTTGAGATAGGGGATAAAATCATAGTGGATCCTGATTCAAGGGTGCAGAGAAACCTGCCACAGAGAAGCTTTTTCGGTTCAGTTGGTAGGATAGTAGAAAAGAAAGGAAAAGCATATACCGTGGAGGTAAAACAACAGGGTAAAAGCCTTAAAAGAATAGACATTTTACCAGTTCATATGAAAAGACTCTAATATGGAATATCAAATAATAGATGAGAAGTTTTTAAGCGAAACAGAGGTAAAGGAGAAATACCTTGATTTCGTAGACAAAGGCTCTGAAATAGGTAAAAAACTAATGGATCATACACAGAAAAACATAAAGATAGACAGTTTTGACAGCGTGTTCGAAGAGCTCTCCGCTTTAAATCTTAACATAAGGGATGATTACTTAAGGATGATAATCGATGTTTCTCCAGCTTCTATTGATCAAATAAGGGCAATCATTTCACCTTTAAAATTGAATGTAAAGGAAGAGGACCTAAAAGCCATTCTAACAGTGCTAAAAAAGCATTTATAACTTTGAAATAATCCTTAATACTATGGGAAAAGACGAATACGCTTATGTTTTAGAATACCTTCCTTTTGGTCTGCAAGATTCAAAGGACAGGAAAGCCACTGCAATAGTTCTTACGGATTCACTTGGCTTATTGCTTGTGGCCCTCAAAAAAGACGTAAAAGTAGAACCAGGCATGAAAGTCTACATAGGAGAAAACAAAAGAGAGGAAGTACACCATATAATACAGCGGATAACCCCCGATAAGCTAAACGGTAACGGCCTTCAAATGCTTAGTGATAAAATACATGAGATAGTTAGCCAAAATGAGGCAAATTACATATCGATAATAAATAGGTTGGGGCCGATAAATGTAAGATTGCATTCATTGGCGCTTATACCTGGCGCTGGTAAAAAAATGGTCCAAAAGATCATAGAAGAAAGGAATAAGGGGGAGTTCAAATCCTATAGCGATTTTGATGAGAGAGTAGGCTTTACATCCGGTATAGCAAAAAGCATAGAAAATAGGATAGAAGAAGAACTCGAAAACAAGGATAAGTACAAAATATTCACTTAAGGGGTTGTAGTCTAACCAGGCAGAATAGGCGGCTCCAGCTTGTCTGGAAAAATGACGTTAAGGATGATTAAGAAGAAACCGCTTGACCCAGGTTCAAATCCTGGCAACCCCAGGTTTTCATTTTTATTCATTAATGCTGCTTTTAATTTTTAACTCTAAAAATACCCTTTGAAAGCGGTTTAAACATTTAAATATAAGTTCTATTCTTTAAATAGTTTTTAGCAGTTGCTAGATTATTTGCTTAGAACTGCAATGGAAGAAAAGGCATTGACTAGCAATGTAATGATGATAAGGCCGCATAATTTCGGCTTCAATGAGCAAACGGCAAAAACCAATAAATTCCAGAAAAAAACAAATTCCTCGGTTAATTTGCAGGCACTTAAGGAATTTAACAACGCCGTAGAAACCCTTAGAATGAGTGGTATAAATGTGTTCGTTTTTGATGATTTGAAGGAGGTTGACACCCCCGATTCTATATTCCCAAATAACTGGATATCGTTTCATGAAGACGGAACAGCAGTTGTTTATCCAATGCTCGCATTGAACAGAAGAAATGAAAGAAGAGCCGACATAATTCAAAGCCTTTCCACGCTTTACGGGTTTTCCTGCTCTAAGGTGATAGATCTTACCAATTACGAAAAAAAGAATAAATTCTTGGAAGGAACAGGTAGCTTGGTACTTGATCATGAGAATAAGATAGCTTATGCCTGTCTTTCCGAGAGAACTAATGAGGAGGTATTGAACAAGTTTTGCAGCGAAATGAAATACCGGCCTGTAAAATTCCACGCCTTTGACGAAACAGGTTTTCCAATATACCATACAAATGTTATGATGGCACTAGGTGGGAAGTTTGCCATTGTCTGCTTGGATTCAATAAAAGATGAGGATGAGAAAAAAGCCGTTGTTTCGACTATTAAAGAATCTGGGAAAAATCTGATTGAATTAACGTTTAAACAGATGCTGAATTTTGCCGGCAATGCATTGGAATTGTTGGATTCCGCTGGAAACAAGAAGCTGGTAATCTCCAAAAGAGCTTTAGGCTCACTGTCAAAAGAACAAAAAGATGAGATAGAAAAATACTGTGACATAATAAGCATAGATGTTAGCACAATAGAGGAATGCGGTGGCGGTAGCATAAGGTGTATGCTTGCAGAGATATTCCTGCCGCAGAAAAAAGGAATAAAAACGACTGCAAAGAGCCCATTTAAAAAAGGCAGATTAAAGTTAAGATAACAAATTTAATTCAATTAAGACTTCTCTGATTTTTGTTTATATATAGTTTTATTTTGCAGCCTAGAAAAGCGTTCAGTGATCTTTGATAAAATATGTATATAATAACTATAGATACTGCAATTATCAACGGGTCATAATCAACAAGTAAAATCTGCGCAGTGTCATATACAGGTGAAAGAGCCGCAGATCCGAATATGAATGCAATAAACAATGGGATTAAAACATTGCAGCAAAACGGGGTAGACAATAAACTGAAGAATATGGCCCATGCCGTGTTTCTTTTATTTGCGTTCTTTCTTGCTTTTATTATGTAGTAATTTATAGCGATTATAAAACTTATCATAAAGCTAAGAAAAAATGCACTTACAATGTCAAATAAAGGGTAAAAGGAAAAAAATGCTGAGATCCCCACTTTGTCATGCATAAACAAATAAACATAAGCGGAGAAAATTACAACCGGAATAGCAGTAAAAAACTTGTTTTGTTTTAAAAGGCTGACAAATACCTCCCAGCCGTTGATCTTTTGCATTTTCTTTTATGTCAGTCAATTCATAAAAGCTTTTTATTTTTAATTGTAGCTAATTGGATATTCGTATAAATAATAGCTAATTTACTATCTTATATGACAGGCATAGCAGACTTACCCTTACATTACGGCCACGTGCCGGATTACTTACTGAAGACGATGAAAGGCATGTGCGATGCAATAGTGCACACAATGCTCTATGAATATGGAGAGGATAAGCTGCTTGATAGGCTTTCCAACCCATTGTGGTTTCAGGCTTTGAACAACGCTATAGGTATGGACTGGGATTCAAGTGGTTCTACAACAGTTTTGCTTTCAATTCTAAAGCAGGTAATAAAACCAAAAGATGGCATCGTAGTTGTTGGGGGAAAGGGGAAGGCTTCATTATCAGTGAAGGATGAGTTGATGTCAGCGAAGTCATTTGACGTAGAAACAGACAAACTAGTGGAATACAGTGCTTTGTCAGCAAAGACCGATTCAGTGCTTCTGCAGGACGGCTACAACCTTTACATACATTACATGCTTGTGTCTAAAACCGGCAGGTGGCTTGTTATACAGCAAGGCATGAATCCCTACACAAAGTATGCTAGAAGGTATCACCTACTGGATGTAGATAACTTTGAATGTGAGCCGAATTCCGCAATAACCGGTATAAACGGAACAGCTATAAACCTTTTGGATAAAGGTGTAGATGAAACTAGAAAAGTCGTTCTTGAGGAAGTTAATAACAGCAAAGACAAAATAATAAAAGATTACAGCAAGGCCTTGAACACACTGCAAGGCAACACTACTCTAGAGTTGTTTGAAAAAAGCGCTGCAATATCCGGTTTTGACAGGTCAAAAAGAATAGAGTATTACAGGCCCATAAGCATACAGAAACTTAAGAGAAACCTAGAAAAAATTAAAAATGATAGTTTTTCTAATCTCTCAGATTCTCTTTTGGGAGGGCTAACGGCATCTACGGCACGGGCAATGTTTTTAATAGCTGATTTAATATACAACGAGCCACCGTCGTTTCTTGACCCTGTAAATTATCCTTATGATCCCTTTAAATATGCCTTTGCCATAGGTGGAAAGGACGGCATACCTTACCCGGTAAATAGGAAAGTAGCGGAAGAAGTAATAGAAAGCATGAAACAAATAGTTATGAATTCAAAAATTGAGGATAAAAACAAGAAAAGGTCAATTTATAAGGTAGAGAAGCTGCATAGGTTAGTAAATATTTAAATACAAGAAAAAGTAAAATATCGGATGCAGTATAAATGGACGGTTCTAGCTAATACAACGATGGGCGGTTTGATGGCTTCTATAAATGCCACAATAATACTTATATCTCTGCCTTCAATATTCCGCGGTTTAAACGTTAATCCAATCGCACCAGGGAATTTTACTTTGCTTCTATGGGTCCTTCTGGGTTACATGGTAGTAACAGCTTCTCTTCTTGTAACATTCGGAAGGTTATCCGATGACTATGGAAGAAAAAGATTTTATACCATAGGATTTGCGATCTTTGCTGCAGCATCAATAGCACTTTCGTTTACACCATATAACTCTGGCACAAACGGCGTTTTGTTCATAATAATCTTCAGGCTAGTGCAAGGAGTTGGCGGTGGGTTCATAATGGTTAACAGCACAGCTCTCTTGACAGACGCGTTTCCTGACAATGAAAGAGGAAAAGCACTGGGAACCAACCAAGTCGCTTTTCTTGCAGGTTCGTTTATAGGATTAGTTGCAGGCGGTTTGTTGGCGCCATTTGACTTCCACTTGATATTCATAGTCAACATACCCTTTGCAGTTTTAGGAGCTTTCTGGTCTTATTATAAGCTTAAGGAAGAAAAGACTGGCGGTAAGAAAAAAGGACTGGATTGGAAAGGGAACCTTGCTCTTTCCTCGGGTTTAGTTTTAGTTGCGCTGGGATTTACATATGCTCTTACTCCCTACAAGACTAATCCATTGGGTTGGACGAATCCTTGGGTAATTGCAAGTCTTATTATAGGCATTTTGCTTATAATACTGTTTATTCCAATAGAACGTAAAATAAAGAATCCACTGTTTAAATTATCTTTGTTCAGAAACATACAGTTCCTTTTCAGCTCGCTTGCCTTGTTTTTGAGTGCTCTTGCTAGGGGCGCAGTAATGTTTTTAGTCATAATATGGTTGCAGGGTGTCTACCTTCCTTTGCATAATTTTACAATTGCTCAGACACCATTCTGGGCAGGCATATATATGATACCTTTGATGGTAGGTTTCATAGGTCTTGGACCAATTAGTGGCGTTTTAACGGATAGATTTGGTGCAAGAGTTTTTAGTACTGTTGGTCTTTTGATAACAGCTTTAGGCTTGTTCCTTTTAACTACTTTTTCTGCCAATTTTTCTTACATTCCGTTTGCTATAGTCCTGTTTGTTATAGGTGCAGGAAATGGAATGTTTGCCGCACCGAACACAAAGAGGGCAATGGATGCCTTGCCTTGGAAAGATAGAGGTGTAGGCAATGGCATTAGGACAACGTTTGCCAATATAGGTCAGATGATAAGTATGGCAATCTTCTTTACAATAGCTATAACAGTGTTCTCGTATGCATTGCCTTCTATAATCTCAACGCAGCTAACTTCATTGAATGTTCCATCTGCGCTGTCTTCACAGTTCGCTGCAATACCTGCTTCTTCTTTCCTATTTTCTGCATTTCTAGGAATAAATCCAGTATCTACCTTTTTATCCCAAGCTCCAGCTTCATTAACTTCGCTTATACCCAATTCATCCTTAAAGCTTATGAATGAAAGTAGTTTTATTCCAAAATTGATTGCTTCCCCGTTTATGCAGGGATTAAGAACCGCATTGTATATAGGAATATTTATACTGATAATAGCAGCAATACTTTCTGCGTTTACAAAACATGATGTTGCAAAAGGCGCAGAAAAAGTGAGATAATTATTTATTTTATGTTTATTGTATTAATGGTTTCTTTCTTTAGAGTATAGTTTTCACTGTAAATTTTATTGCTGTTTGAGTATGCATTTATTATGTAATTCCCTGCTTCCATTGTAAACTCGCCTTTTCCGCTCGCCAAACTTTCATTAAATGCATGGCCATTTCTGTTCAATGAAATTATAATGTTGTCCAAGGAGCTGTTTATGTAAAGCATTCCTATACTGGAGGAATTCATTGACCACAAACTTCCAAGATAAATGTTTTTTCCGCTACTTATATTTGCGTATAGTAATCCATTACCATAAAATGAAGGAGATACAACGGCATTGTTTATGCCCTCTTCAGTGTCACAGCCGAAATCATATGAATCCTGCACATCTTGGAAATTGTTTCCATTCCAATAACTCAGTGTAAATTCAGCTGATCCTCCTATAAGCGTTGTATTAGAACCATCACCTGGTCCACCTAATATTATACCTGCATCATAAAAATTGTAGCTTGGAGTATAATTAAATCCGTTTATAAGAATAGAATAGTTTTTTATGTTTTTATTTAGAAGCAAGTCTACCTTGTCATACTCTATCCAGCCATAACCATCATTGTATGAAAATATTATTTCGGGAATGCCTTTTTTTGAAATGCTAGTATTTGTTCGTAAGTAAATGGTTTGATTATTCTTTAATGTTATGTTGTCTCCAGTTTGATTTACAGCTTGATAAAAATAATAAGTATAGTTCTTAATAGAAGGGGCAACAGTACCATTACCTTTTATAAGCTTATTATTCAAACTTGCATTTATGGCGGATTCATTCCATATATTGTCTATAAAGTTCACTTGTCTGGTTTGTGTATCCATAAGAATAACGTTCTGTGCAAAATAAGCCCGCGTTTGATTTTCATATTTTAACATAATGTTTACATTCAATTGTATAGAAACATTGTAATCTCCGCTTAAGTTTGTAAGTAAGTTGTTCAAGTTAACACTGCTTTGTATTGAATTTGTAGATATATTATATACATTGCCGTAGCTGCTGACTCCATAGTCTACTATTCCCATTGGCGCAGGTTCGGAATACTTGCATGAATAAAGATTGACCCCACTGCTTATTCCTAATGTTGTAAATTGGTAATCACTGTAGGGGTAAAGCATTACGACTGCTATAATAAGTATTGCGAATACCCATCCAAAAAGCATTAGCATTTCTGATTTTTGGTCATCCATACATTGATAAGCAGCTGGAAATTTAAGTACCTTTATGTTATATTCAGTGAAAATTCATAAGTTTAAAGCATTTTTACCTAAGAAAATAGAATATATTAAAATAGTAACCTTTATATATAATATTTGATTACTTATGAATACTTAAAATGATTAAGAAAATTTACAATTTAATCATAAAAAAGTATAAATATTGAAGGGGATTACTTAAAGTATGATGAAGTACAGAATTTTATCTAAAAAAAAGAGTGAAAATGGTCAAGTTATAGCACTGGCCGTGAATTATATTCTCCCTTCAATGGTAAAAATTTTATTGAATAGAAAGTTAAAAGTAAATGACATAGTACAAGTAGATAACGATATCGCATATTACCGAAAGAAGTACATAGGAAAAGTATTAGAAAGCAGGGATGTTGGTGAAATGACTATAAGTACAGATTATTCTATAAAGTACACGGGAGGTTATTCTGTAGATGGCAAACGCATTTTTCTTGACAAAAATTTTCCAAAGTTAATTGCAGTTAATAACAAGCTCGTTGACACAGTAGAGAGCATAGCTAAACATCATGAAGTTACTGAAAAATGGCTTGTTGATCTTGGTTATTCATATGCGTATTCCCATAAGCTTGCAACTTCCATAGAAAGGGATTTCATAAAGTTTTTAGGAGTAAATTGGGAAAGTTATGACAGAGAAGTTGCAAAGTACCTGCATGAAAATTACAATAGGAAACTTGAGAACACTCCTTTAGATTTAGATCTTTTGCCTTATATAGAATCAAGGGATTCAAAGGCCCTTAAAGAAATAAAGGAAAGCATGAATACTGCAATATTGGATATAGCGCAGTATGAAAGATGAAAATCTTTTATAAATGCATTTCCTAAAAAATAGATGGAAGAATGCGTGTTCTGTAAAATAGCTAAAAAAGAAATAAAAGCAAGTTTGGTCTTTGAGACTGAGAATTTCATTGCCTTTCTGGATAAAAGCCCGATATTCAAAGGGCATACCTTGCTGATACCAAAAAAGCATATCGAAACATTGTTTGATTTTTCCGAAGATTATTTAAAGGAACTTGCTGTCGAAACAAAAAGAATAGCAGAAGGCGTAAAGAAAGGGATGGGGTGTGATGGCATATTACTTATAAACAACAATGTTGTAAGTCAAAGCGTACCGCATTTTCATGTTCATATAATACCTAGAGAAAAAGGGAAGCCTTTAAGGGGTTTCATGTGGCCCAGAACAAAATATAAGGATGAAAACGAGGAAGAAGACTTTAGGAAAAGGATAGCAAATGCTGTAGAAAAGCTTTAATAAGATAATACCCTAATGGTTACTATGCAAGCTAAGCAAATCATTATAGCTTCAGTTGCTTTTCTTCTTCTTTTAATATTTGCGTTGAATGCCGTTCATGCAGTGGGCTATGGATATTCAAAGGTTACATTGACGCAATATTCAGTAAATATATCACAAGGTAGCTCTACGAATATAGGCTTCACGATTTCATTGTTCAATGGAAGCTACTGGGGAACTTCAATAGCCGAGAGTCCTTCCAGCAGTTATATAAATTTTACACCAAGTACTTTAAATCAGGATCCGACTTACAGTGGAACTTTAGCTATAAGCGTTGCAAAGGGAACGCCAGTAGGAACTTACAAATTCAATATTTCTGCAAAAGGTGATGATCCTTCTGTTTCTCCAGTACAGTTAACCGTTAATGTTTTGAATTCAACAAGCAGCACTCCTCCAAGTGTAGCTCCTCCTGTCGTTAGTACTTCAAAGCCTACAAATTACTTTGATTACGTAGGCAGCATATTTTTGGTTTTGGCAGTTGTGCTTTTGGGGTTGGGCCTCTCAATGAAAAGAAAGTTTGTAAAGGCAGCAAACTATACAACGTTTGGATCAATTGTTTTAAGCCTGTCAGCAGCAATTTACCTTTTAGCTTACGATAGCCTCTTGAGAATCTCGGGAATGCTTCATTATGACATTCTTATCGTTTTCTTTATTCTAACTATAATCTTGGCATATCTTGTTTATGGTAACAAGAAAATGCATAAAAACGCTTTACTTGTTTTAGGCAGCCTTTCTGCATTGTTTGTGTTGGCGATGTTTTTGGATGCATTATTAGGTTTGCCTTTAACACAAATCTCAGGCTCGCTTTCTTACGGCTTTAATTATCTGTTTGGATTCGGTGCTGCTGGAACGTATTCATCATACGGAACCTCGTTTGCATTCAGCTTGCTTCTTTTATCAGTAACTGCAACTTCTATTCTTAGCCTGTTTTTATACTTTGTTGAAAGCAAGAAAAAGTAAGCAGTGTTGTTTTTATTAATAGTTGGCTTTTGTATTTTCTAGATTGTCTTTATTTTTAAAATACCAATTTATAAAATTTTTATCAAAAAATTTGATATCGTGCTGTTTTAGCGGTTTTAAAGCGCAAAAAGTATTTAAATTAGAATGTGCAAATAAAGTAATTATCTGTATATCCCGGATACGCAGGAGTGCTGCATCGCAGTGCTGTGATTGCATCTTTTCATATGCAGATAATATTCGATGCTTTAAAAAGCAGATGAAGAATAGTGAGTGCGTGAATTTCATATTTATGCATGATGATGTTAATGCACCAATTCCAGTTGATCCTGCTGGAGGTCACTGCTATTGGGATTCGAATGA
>JAKAAG010000029.1 GCA_021797085.1 Nanobdellota archaeon | reverse complement strand
TCAGATTTAAGCCGTGCATTGAATAGATAAAAAGCAAAAGGCCAATTACTGTAGAGATCGGCGATAAAAACTTCATCTTATCAACCTTGTAGAAAGCAAAAGACAACCCAAATGCTATTAAAAGCGTTCCTACTATAAATCCGACTGCATATATGTTAGACAAAAATGCAGCTGCAGAAAAGCTTGTCAAAGTTGAATTAACTCCAACTCCTGAGATTATTGATACAAATATAGAAAGAAGTATAAGCAATATTATAAACGTAATAAGGGAATAAACTCTTGCAAGCATTAGCGGACTAAACTTTGAATCTTTCCAGATATATTCTGAAAAAACTAAAAATAAATTTCTACCTATGAAAAGAAGCGTCGCAACTAATATTGGAAAGACGTAAAGATAATCTATATATGGCATTATTGATGGATAAAGAACTTCGGCGTTTACAACAAAGAACACTACAAAAGTTCCAACCACTCCCCATATAGGATCTAAGTATTTTTTGACTTTCGGCAGGCTTTGCCTATCATAAATAAAAGTAATGGCAGACATGGCTTCTGCAAGAAGAAACGCGAATAAGATTGCAAGAAGACTGTAGTTTAACGTTATATAGATGTTCATTGCTTTACCCCCAATTCGCTGTTTAGATCCCTTTTCTTTATTACATTTCTAACAAACAGCAATGTGGCCGGAAGAACCACAATGTAAAACGCAATTATCGCTATACCTATTGGCACTATCGAAGGAGAGGTATTGGCAGCCGCTGAAACGGTCATTACATTGTATATTATCCAAGGCTGTCTGCCTACTTCATCAGTTACCCATCCATCTTCCAGAAGGAAACCTGCCAAAACACCTATAACAATTAAGCCCTTCAGCACTAGCGGATTATCAAAAGGATCTGAAAATATTTTATTTGAAAGTATCTTATTAAAGAAATGGTTTGACTCAAATTTGTCTCTTATCTTCCTTATATTCAACAACCAGATTAATAGAAAGATTATCATTACTACGCCTATCAAAACTCCAATGCCCACCATTATGTCAAATGTATTGTGTACGACTGCAACGGGTGGCCAAGTGCTTTTTGGATAAGCCGCTAAAGAGTCATTGCTTGCTATGGCCCCATTAAAACTTCCAGTAGCAAGGAAACTCATCAAACCAGGAATGTTTATTGAGTCTACAGTCTTGTTGTTTACAAGGAAACCTCCTATGACTTCGGCAACGTGCGGGCCTGAATTGAAGTTCATTTCAAGAGCAGCGAATTTTTCAGGCTGATAAACCATTAAGTTCGTTATTGATTCTATCCCTATTATTACTGTAAGAATTATTGAAATTATAACGATGGCAGCGGCTATCTTTGCAGCTTTTTTGTAGTATTCTCTTTCCATCCCTTTTGTTTTTAATAGCTTATAGGCAAAGTAAGCGAGGAAAAACGCAGCTCCAGCGAATATTGTAGAACCGATTACATGCCCTATCTCAACCCATGTAGTTGGTGTATTCAGCACTGCAAAAGGATTCACATCAATTATTTTGCCTGTGCTCAGATAATATGGAATATTAAATCCATTTGGAGTATTCATAAATGCATTTATCATAGTTATGAAAACTCCAGACATTACTGCTCCTATTGCGATGAAAACTGAAAGCAACCAGTGCTTCATTCTGCTTTTGAACTTGTTCCAAAAGTATATGTATATCCCCAAGAAGATTGCCTCTGTAAAGAATGCAAATATCTCCATATAAAGCGGCAGTATACCAACCTGACCTAAAACTGAAATGAATTTTGGCCAAAGCACAAAAAGCTCTATGGCAACTACAACTCCGCTTGCAGTACCCACTGCAAAGAATATTATAAGCGCATTTGCGAGCCTTTTAGCAAGAACATCATATAGCTTTATCTTATATTTTATAGAAACAAATTCGGCTATGCTCATCATTATTGGCAGAGTCATGCCGACAGTAACCAGAAGTATATGTACTGCCAATGAGTAACCCATTAGACCTGCATCGAATAATACAAGATTAACCACTATACTATTAACTTTTATGGTTATTTACGGCTTTTGCTACAGAGTATAAGATTTAAAGACGGATTATACCGCTTGGATAAAGTATATTTTTATTTGATTTTGAGAGCCTGGCCGCAAGCTTGTTTGATTCAATAGAGAGGTGAACAGGGACAAGCCTCTTTGCATGGCTTTCTTCAAAAACATTCATTGTAGAACTGTAAGTCGAGTGTTTCCAAAAATCTGCTTCTTTCTTCTTTTCATCTGTATAAGTCATTTCATGCAGTAGAATATCTGCTTCTTCTGCTCCCTTTACTACGTTTTGGCTATAAGCAGTATCACCGCTGTAAAAGATAGTTTTACCCTTATAATCTACCCTATAACCATTGTCTATGACAAGATGCCTGGCTCTGAAAGGCATTATAAAATCATATTTCTTGTCTTCAACGAATTCTGCATTTACCTTAAATTCCTTTGGAGTTTGCAGCGTTTTAAGCAGCTTTTCAGTGTTATTTTTTATGCCTTCTGGCCCCAATACTATGAGTTTATTTTGCGCATTATGTATGGCTCTATACCAGAACAATTCCGGTAGTCCGCTGAAATGATCCAAATGCATGTGGGTTATTGCTACGATTTCTATTTTTCTAGGGTCTATGTTAAAATCAAGCAGAGACTCTACAGTATGGGGCCCAAAATCAAAAACTATTTTGTCATCCAATGCAAATGAAATGTTCCTCTCTCCACGTACAATATTGGAACTCCACTTGCCTAGAAATCTTAGATTCATTACTCGGTCAGTTCTTCCAGGCTTTTATCTTTTGTTTCAGGTGCAAGGAATACTGTAAGCAGAAGTCCTATTAGTCCTGCTATTGCAAAGAATAGAAGCCCATAACCTAAACCATATAATGCTACTATCGTAGGAAAAGTTGTTAAACCAAGTATGGCACCGATCCTGCTAATTGATGTTCCCCATCCCTGGCCTGTGGCTCTTATTGTTGTAGGGAAAAGCTCCTGTCCATAAACGAAATCTGTGCTTCCCATACCCCATGATTGTGTAAGCTCAAATAAGATATACATAGTTGCGATTACCGCACCGGTTATTCCTACTGCGAATGCGTCTTTTGGAGTGTGCATCGCTATTATTGCCAAAACAAGAAGCGAAACGAACATACCTGCAAAGCCAAGTATTGTAACTGTCTTTCTACCCCATTTATCTACAGTTAGTATACATAGTATTGAACCGACTATAGCTACTGAGGAAAAGATTGCTGATCCTAAAATTGACAAACTGTGGCTTAAACCTAAAAGTATAAGTATGGTAGGCGTAAAAAGCCCTATTCCATAGAAAGCAACGTCATAGAAAAACCACGCTAAACCAAAGTATATTGTATTCTTTATGTATTTTCTGTCAAATAGTGTAAAAAATGAAACCTTATTGTGAGTGGCTTTTAAAGCATCAGAACTACCTGTTATTACCTTTTCAGACTGCTTTGCCTTTTCCACTTGTCCATTGTTTGCAAGCCATCTTGCTGATTCTGGAACCTTTCTTCTAAGTATAAGTACGATTATTGCAGGTATGATTCCTATTGCGAACATTACCCTCCATGAATTGTTGCCTAATGGTAAAAGAAGGTAACCTACTACGAATGCAAAAGCTGCACCTACCCACCAAGCCATTCCGTCGCTTGCTAGGAACTTTCCTCGTGATTTTTTAGGGGTTATCTCAGAGATAATTGTAGCTCCTATTGCGTAGTCAGCACCTATTGCTAGACCTAATATTAATCTGAATATAAAAAGAGACCAAAAGTTAAACGATAAAGTTATTGCCGCTGTAAATATTATGAATATAACCATATCCCAGAGGTACATGAACTTCCTTCCTTTGATATCGGTTATATACCCTATTGATAATGCACCAAAAAGCATTCCTATCGTTGTGGAAGCGGCCATTAAACCCTTTCCCAAAGGAGTGCTTGCATAACTGAAAGCAGATAATGCTGTTATTATGGTTAAAGCTACACCTATTATTGATATATCGTAGCCGTCTAGAAAAGTACCTGCAACTGAAAGCAAAGTTATTCTGTAGTGGTTTGAATTTGTTTTAGCGTTATCTAAAACAGAATAAGAAACGGTCTTTGTGGCCTTTTGCTTCTTTTGCATAATTTTTTATGCCTTTATTAGTATTTAAATCCTATCTTTTTTGATTTTTACAAAAATATGAAAAACTTTACAGTGGTTGACAAATATATAGTATATAAGACAGCTTAGGATTTAAAAAACCGAAGTGGAATAAATTTTACTTAAGCTCAGTCTGTAAGGTTATCTATGCTTGTTAGACCTGTAAAAAGACATAAAAACGAAGCGGATAATATAATTAAATGGAGCAGAATGACCTTACAAGAAATGTCGTTGAATTAAGAGAGTCATTAAAAATATACGACCAGAGGATTTCCCAGCTTAAAGACACAATAAAAATGGTCGATCAAAACAATCTTGAAAAATACAAAGAAATAAAAATAGCACTGCAGGAGATAAACAATGAACTATCAAGCAGCAAAACCAAAATTTTTGAATTGGATGACGCGTTAAACAGATTGGAAAGACAGGCAGAGAATTACGCAAAAGTGCAGGATATAAAAGTGATAGAAAAATACCTCAGCTTTGTAGATCCTTCAAGGTTTTTAAATAAAGACGACGTTATTAAAATTGTAAACGAATACATGAACAGTAAGAAATGGAGCTAGGATATGAATTTAATGAATGCATTTAAGAAAAAAGAGGACGATATTCCAGATATAAGCTCTATGCTCAGCAATGGAATGAGCCAGCAAGATATTATAGATAGTCTAAGACAACAGGGCTACGACAGCACAGCTATAAAAGAAGCACTCATAAATGGGCTTAGAAGCAACAATGGGCAGCAAAACCAACAGAATGAAGCGCCTGCGCAGCCTGTACAGAGAATTCAACCATCTCAGCCGGTGATACAGAGCTCGAAACCGCAATATGAAAATACTCAAAATAGCATCAATAATCAAAACCTCGAAAGTATACAGCAGATTCTTGAACAGATAATAAACGAAAAATGGAAGAACTCCGCTTCCGAGCTTAATTCTTTGCGATCCAGCTTGAACATAAACACAAACTCAATAGAAACCATAAAAGATAACATTGAAAAACTAAATCAAAGGATAGACAGTATACAAAACACTATGGTTGGAAAAACAGAAGAGTACAATAAGACAATATCTGATGTAAATGTTGAACTTCAGGCCTTTGAAAAAGTTATAGACCGCCTGATACCAGCAATAAGCGACAGCATAAAAGAACTGAGAGATTTGGTAGATGACTTAAAAACGTCAAAGACCACTTAGTTTAAATATTAGTTCCCTTCTGTTTAAATATTGAAATAAAGGCCTGTTTTATTTTTAAATGGCATGTTAATCAGCAGGTGAAAATACAATGAGTAAAAAAAACCTTGATAAATTAATAGAGCAACAGAACGACGCAGAAATCGATAAATACATATCAAAGATTTTCAAGCTTTCGGCTGATATGAAGGAAAAAATGCACTTGGTTCAGGATTTCAATGGATTTAATAATTATTACATCTTTCTCTCAGATAATTTGGATTATGTCAAAAAAATTAATAAAATGAGCAATAAAGAAGTAGAGGTTTTATATTCTGCTCTAAAGCACCCAGTGCTTTTTGTAGATCTAAATTCAGACCGCTTGGATTACTTTTGTGAAATTTTTGACGGTTTAACGCCAGGATACGAATTACTTACAAAGAAAATGGAGAAGGGAGAAAATGACCGCTTATTTGAGCGTTATGCACAGGCTAAAAAAATAGACAACAAAAGAGATTTGGAATATGCCTGGATGTATCATATCTCCTATAAAATAAAAAAAGAGGGTGTTTTAGTTGTATACAATGGGGAGGAAACTCCGTTTGAATTTTATTTAGTAGAATCATCGAAACTAGGAAAAGACCAAAAGAAAATAATGGATTACCTTAATAAAATCGAAGATGAAGAAGCAGCTAGATTTATAAGTATTTCAGATAATTTTTCCATAGTTGATACTGAGAAAGGAATTGTTTATGCAATCGAAACCAGAAAAGACAAAGATGGAAAAGATAAATTAAAGTTTTCAAGCCATGAAAACAGAAAAGAGTTTAGTAACTTATACAAAATTTTGGATGAAGCAAACAAAAACCCAAATATAAAAGTGTTTGATTTAGACCAGCAAGATTACTCGCCTACAAAAGAAGCACCATCTGACATGTATAGGTGACATCCTCCCACCTCTAAAGAGCGTGGGCTTCCGCAGTTATTGGCTGCCGAGATGGTTCCTGCTCCTCCGGATCATGGCTCGTAGACCTTACTAAGATTTTCATCTTAACAAGTTCCGCCGTCAGAGGATTCTCAACAGGCTTATATTCCCCTCTGTCTGAGGGTATTTGATTCAGTCTTATTTGCTTAAGACCGAAATTCCTTATGTTTATCGCTGCGTTTATATCCCTATCTAATTGTGAATTGCAACTTTCACATGTCCATTCTCTTTCTTTTAGCGTCAAATCACTGTTGACATGCCCGCATACACTGCATGTCTTTGACGACTTTTCAAACATTCCTATCTCTATCACGTTCTTTCCCTGGTTCTCTGCCTTGTACTTAAGGAACTGGAAGAATCTGCTCCAGCTCACATTGCTTATTGACTTTGCAAGGCTGTGGTTTTTCTTCATTCCCCTAATATTCGGGGTTTCTATCACTATGGTATCGAACTGCTTGGTTATCGCTGTTGATACCGCTAAAGCATGTGGGTTTTCCCGCTCACCTTTGATAAACTTTTTACATTCAAGGCATCAATCTATCCGGAGTTCTTGGAAGCAAAGTTGCTTCAGCTACATTTTCAAGATTAAGCATCTGCTTTACTATTCTTTCTAGGCCC
>JAKAAG010000028.1 GCA_021797085.1 Nanobdellota archaeon | reverse complement strand
AGCTAAATTTTAAAGTCCTTGTAATGAACTATCTTTAATGCTTTCATATTAAGCAATTGTTTTTGATCGCTTTCCTTTATTAATTCTGCAAGAACATCCTGCTCAGACAGATTATCATTTACTAAAAATATCACGGAATCGAATTTTGTTTCAAGTATTCTTTTAAGACTTGCAATATTGTAATCTACTAAAATGTATTTTTTAAGCAGGCCTTTTATCAAAAACCCATCTTCATATTCTTCAAAGTTTGACTTGCTTATTTTCAGCTGATTAACGACCAAGTACTTGAATAAATTCCTGAAAAATTCTTCTTCTGTTAACGGGTTTAAATCTCTTATCCTGCCAGCTTTACCATTAGAGTCTTTATTTATAAATAAGAACTTGGAGGTTTTCCCGCTTGGGAAATCCAGAGAAACTTGCGATATAACCTTATTTTTCAAAAACATGTTTTTAATCGAATTAAATTCCTCTTTGTCCATAATTTCTGATAAATTCTGCATATGCAGGGTCAAATTCAAAAAGTAGTTTGAATTTATTTCAGCGAGAAAACTTTCTTCTTTTGCGGAAAAACTGTCTGCCTTAAAAAAATTCAGGAACTGCCTGTCCATTGCGGTTTTTACTGCAAACATTGAAGGATCTACCGACTTTGCAATATTTACCCTGTCAGCTTCAAACAAACAAAAAGGCCGTATTGACTCGTTAAAAACCAAAAACTCCGACTTGTTTAACTTAGAGATAAAATCTGAAACTACGTTTGCATTGCCCGGCAGTATTCTATAAAGATCGGAGTAAAGGTTTACTCTTCCTATGAATTTTGTGTTGGTATTCTGTATAGCGCTTGATAATATGGACGAAAGCTGCTGGTCTGAAAAAATAAAGCCGAACCCCATCTCTCTTATCTTTGCAATTATTGAATGAATTAACGGTATCCCTTTAGCGTAGTCCCTTTCCTTGTTTGCATCCAATATTGAATGTGCGTCGTCTATCACAACAAGCCTATTGAATTTTCTGCTGCTTATTCCAAGGTTAGAGTAATAAAAGGAAGAAAGGATAAACGAAACAAGGAAATACTGCTCTGCAATACCCACATTTTCAATCCCGATTATAATGTTTTTATCCTTCATTCTCTCAAAAGAAATACCCAAGTTGCAGTCAAACATAGAAGTGGATGAAACAAGGCTTTTCAACCTTCCTTCAATAACCTTAAAGTAATCATTTCTTTTGCCGTTCAAGGTAATGTAAAGCAGCAAATCTGCCAGCCTTGGAGGATAATTTTTGTCCCATGAAGAAAAAAGATTTATGGTGTTTTCCAAAAGATAATCCCTGCTTCCTATAAGAAGCGAAAAACTATCTGAAAAAATATCCGCAAAATGCACTGCCCATTCCTTTTCTTTGGTGTTTGCAGGAACCTCTAAAGGGTTTATCCTCAGGTCATTTGCATCAATGTAAACCGAGTCTTTGCCCAAACCCAGGGCCCTGTAATCTTTTTTCATGTCGAATATAAGATAGTTTATACCGTTCTCGGATGCCTTTTTTAGTATACTATATATTAGTGATGTTTTACCATGGCCGGTCGAACCCACTATAAGTATATTTCTGTTTAAATCCTCCAGGGAAAGCGAAAGCCTGCCGATTTTCTGTTCTTGATATAAAATACTGCCGATTTCCATTCCTTCCTTTCTCTTTATGATGGGAAATAAAGGATCCGAAACTGGAAACGCCGCTTCAAGATCCTTAAATTCATTCATTATATTTGAAAGAAGGAAAACCTGCATCTCTGGGTCTTTTGTTTTGCTTAGCCTGGAGATAAGGCCCTCAATCTTACTGGTGTCAGTGAATTCCCGGAATAAACTTAGTTTTTTGATTATTCCTTGGAGCTGCTCTTCCATTTATCTTACCCTATAAATGAAAGGTCATATACCGTGCTGCCCAGCGATAGAGCAGATGCACCTTTTGTTGTCAGTATTTTCCTGAAGAGAAGGTCCTTGTCGATATACCCTTCTTTTAAAAGTTTCTGCTGAGAAATATTGAATTCCTTATATGATCCTTTTATCAACTTCCTTAGCTGGTTTATGCTTATTCCGTTGTTGATTGCACTTAATATGTAAATGTCCAGCAGCTCTAAATCTTTTATCTGATCCTTTATGCAGTTCACGCACATCGGAGGATTCAAACCCGTGTCATGTGTTTCGCAGATTATACCGTTGCACTTTGAGCAGATTTTTACATTGGAGTTTTCATCGACAGAGTGCCTTCCGTTTACACATAGGCCCTTTGATCTTACCTTAAAAACGCTGCCGTTTGAAGTTGAAACATTCTTGTACCCGCTCATGTTAAAAGGATCCAGTACGACCGTTTCCTGCTCTGTTATTTCCCCATCATTTTTGGAAAGCATATACTGGGACATTGCATTTATCAGCGATTCGAGCTGCTCATTCTTGCTGTTTACCTGCGACAGTTTTTCATTCATTTTCAATACCGCTTCATAAAGCTGCTTAAGTTCTTCTTCCATCATAACCCTCCTAAAAACCCTAGAAACAGGGAAGGGACATATGCAAAGGCCTTTACGACCGTATTGCTCACAGACACTAAAATGTTTTGTGTTGGTTTGCTTGTCACCACTATCTGTATTTTGCTCCCGCTCCCATAGCTTAGATTTATTGTGCCTTTGCTATTTACCTGGAATACTTCTTTTGTAAAGTTCCCGCTGTTAAAGTAATCCAAAAGATTCAGACCGCTTTGGTTCATAGATATGTTTCCAGTAGTTTTTGGTTTGCTTGCATATTTATTCAGCACGTAATTTGTGTAATTTGCCTCTTTGTTTATGATTTCGCTGTAATTTGTATTTCCGTCTTTTAGCAGGCTCCTGTTGATTGCTGAAAGACTTTGCAATATCGAGCTATCAAGACCCAAAAGCTGTGAATCATTGAAACTGCAGCTGTCCATGCCTACATATTTGACTACTTTCAGCACTGATTGATCCATTTTATAAACTATTAACGGCTTTGCAGGTATTTTCAATGAATCATAATCATAATAATCCTGGCCTACAGGTATGGTTATGTTTTGGTAGCCAAGACAGTTCCTCTGGACAAATAAATAATAAGTGTAATTCTCTGATTTATTCCCAATGAAAAGAGAATAATTTCCTGGCCTTAATTCGAATGTTAAAGGAAGTGAAGTAGACCCTGAGAATAAAGTATTATTTGCGGATTGCAGGGAGAAATTTGTGTTATTAGTATTTTGGAAAGACACGCTGACAGGTATTGTATCTTTAAAGCCCAGATTTACGGTTGTGTCATTTGAAAGATTATTAACAAAAAGGCTTGTACTGTTGTAATACTTCGAAATTGGATCGCTTCCTGACATTGAAAAAGAGATATTCTTATCGGATGAATTCAGCGAGAAATCATCATCATTGACTGGCTGGATCTTTGAAAAGCTATTGTTGTCGTAAATGCCGCTGGCCTTCAAGTATAAAGAAGCATAATCACAACCGTAAATAACTGGAAAAGCAACCTTTAAGCTGTATAGATTGACTTTTGAACTGTTTGAATCGTTTATGCCAAAGCTTTCCTGCTCAGTGCCAAAACTGTAATTCTTTATTGAATTTGATAGAAGATTGCTGCCGGCCCTGAAGAAAAAGGCATTTCCTTTGCCGCCGTTCCCAAAGTCATTGGCTGTATAATGGTAGGGTAAAGGCATTGAAGTGTTAAAATAGACTTTTCCTCCGCTTACGTTCGTTGTGCCATTATTAATAAAGTCTTGCGAAATTATTTCTAAAATCCCACCACTTCCTGCCCCCACTATTCCTTGATCAAGAAAATCGCTTGCGTTTTGTATCTTTGAATAGTTTATAGACTGGCCTTGATTAGTTATTTTCCCAAGGTTATCAAACTGCCTTGCTATTATTATCAAAGGAAATACCCCGCTTCCGCCTCTCAATAAATATGCGTTGCTTGCTTCGTTATATGAGGCCCCGCCAGCACTGCTCAGCAGGCTTAGATTAAATGTGTAGTTTGAAAGCTTAGAATACACATGACTTCCAGAGGTATTCCAATAAGCTGCAGGATAACCTTCATTCCCTATCGATTCTCCGGAACCTCCATCTACCAAAGTACTGCCGCCGTCGCATGCACTGTAAGAGATACTCGCGCCGCCGCTTCCTGCAAAGGAGCTTGGAAAGCTCTCTCCGCCACAGCCATAATTCTTTCCTCCGTATGAATTATAGCTATTAGCATATCCGCCGTTGTTTAAGTAGTTCTGATTGCTGATCAAACCTTTGTTAAAGAAATAGGTAAAGTTGAGGAAAATCGGCCTCTCCAAAACAATAGTTCCGTAATTCTTAAACAAACTTCCACTTAGCAATGTTGCATTTATGTTGGATGTTCCATTGTTAATTATTCTGCTAACATTCAAAACAGAATCACCAGTAATACTAAAGGTATTATTTATGAACATCCCTTTTGCAATTATATTTACGTTAGCAAGATAAACTGGATCTGGAACATTTACCCATTGTGACGTGCAAACAAAATTAGAGAAATTTGTCAAGGTTATATTCTGGTTTGAACAGGAAAAAGCATTGCTTACTCCAGAATTTACAAACAACAAAAGTATTACTGCTAGTAACACTGAAATACAAATTACAACGCCGATATTTTTTTGCACCATAATTTTTTGATTTAAGTTTATGGAAGTTACTCATATTTAAAGCTTTCTATCAAATTACTTTTATTTAGTAGTAAAGAATACTATATATATGGGGTACAGGGACACCCCTATTTCCTATGGAACAAACCGTCGTTGCATTTGACTTACAATCGAGCTGCTTTGATGAAAATTATTTCCTATGGAACACCCCTATATTTCCTATGGAAGCCTTATTATTATATTTATTATAATTCTATATAGAATATATAGATATATATAGGATTAAACAGTATAAAAAATTATTTAGATGATTCTCCATAAGAAACGTAGGTGTCTCTGTGTTTTTAGTTAAATGAATTTATAAAGCAAAATTACATTTCAATCACTGTGATTAAGTTTATATAATCAGAATGACATAATTAAAATTAATAATAGTTATTTAAATGAGTAAAGATAGAATAATTTACGAACATATGGAAGCCTTTCAATCCAATAATGATTTTTTCCAGAAAACAGATACAGATAAAATAAGCAACGTTGATCCTATTGCCATATTCAATGAGTTTCTTACCAGCAAGCGCATATTCAAGAACAAAGATGTGTTGTCTTCTTCATTTGTCCCGGAAGGCATAATGCACAGGAACAATGAAATAGCAACTCTTTCAAGGATAATGGCCCCAAGTCTGTTGTTTGAAGGAATCTCCAATGTGTTGGTATACGGCTTTTCAGGAACAGGCAAGTCTTTGGTAACAAAATTTGTTGCTAAAAAATTGGCAAGTTCGGCAGAAGAGAAAAAAGCGAACGTGCTTCCGGTTTACATAAACTGCAGACTGGAAAACAATAACACCGAATACAGGCTTATTGCAAATCTCTGTGCTGTCTTCAATATAAATGTCCCAGAAAGCGGCCTTTCAGTTAACAGCCTATACAAAAGACTTGTCAAAACCATAGATGCAGAGAGTACATATCTTATACTAGTATTGGATGAAATAGAGAAGCTTATACAGCATGCAGGCGATGGGGTATTGTACAGCCTTTTGAGGTTGAATGAATCCTTGAAACACGCAAAGATCGCAATAATCGGAATTTCAAACAACATTGATCTTAAAGCATCATTAGATCAGAGAGTAAGGAGCTCTTTGAATCCTGTAGAGATAATATTCAGGCCTTACAATGCAGATGAAATATTTGATATTCTATTAAACCGCTCTAAAGATGCATTTTATGATAATGCATTGAATGAAGGGGTTTTAAGGAAATGCGCTGCAATGGTTGCCCAGGAGCACGGTGACATAAGAAAAGCTTTGGATTTGTTGAAGGTTGCCGGTGAGAGAACACAGCAGCTGGGGAAATCAATAATAACCGAAGAAGAACTCGATACAGCAGCGGAATCACTTGAGCAAAATATAACTGAAGGCATGATAAAATCAATGACTAGGCAGAGTAAATGCATTCTTCTATCTATAATCTCAGTCGCAAGAACTAAAAGAATGGGAAAAGTATACAGCGGCGAGGTTTATGATGCATACTTAAAGCTTTCAGATAAATTTGGCCTGAAAAGTTTGACATTTAGAAGAGTTTCAGATTTGATTGCAGACATGGATTATAATTCTTTGGTAATGTCCCGTATAAAAAGCCACGGGAGATACGGCAGAACAAGGGAATTAAACATTGCCTTCTCTCCATCAATAATAAACAAGGCAGAGCTTATAATAAAAGAAGAATTAAACCTTGCCAATTAGTGTTGATTAAAAGATTTTTAAGAATTGAAAGGCTATCTATGTTTACTGTTTTGAGGTTTGTTTAATAAGCAATAATCTTAAGTTAATGGTCTTTTCATGTAAAAATGCAAATAAAGGTTTAAATATTAGTTGTTTTCATCAAATTTTATGACAAGAATGTCAATTTGGTACAATCCAAATTTGGATAGTTTATTGGATAAGACTTATATAACAGGACATAAAGTCAAAGTCTATAACAAAGCTACACAAGAATTTGAAGAGATTAAATTGAATTATATAAAGGCTTTAAAACTTGCGTTGAAGGGGTTCGTAGAGATTGACAAGAGAAGATATCAAGGCTGGTCCGATTCTATTCCTTTCTATGTTTATTCCTGCAAAGCTAAAGACGGGAAGAAAGTTTTTATGTTGGATTATCCACACGGCTATGATTCTACTTTAGACTGTAAATTATAATTTATTAAGTTTTATAGCATTTAATAAGTCTTTTCTTAATAGTTCTCCTTTTGAGTCTATCCTGTCAAACGCATTTGCGATTTTATCCTGCTTGAGGTAACGTAGCCAAGCTGAAAAGTGTTTTCCATTATTATGAAATTCCAAAGAGTCCGAAGGCAAAGTCCTTATCAGGCTTTCAAAGCCATTTAATGTGCCGGCCCTGCCAACTTCTTTTCCATCTTTTAACCTAAACACAAATTCTTTGCCAGGTTCAGCAGTTATGTCAGTATT
>JAKAAG010000013.1 GCA_021797085.1 Nanobdellota archaeon | reverse complement strand
TCGAAAAAACAAAACGTCAGGGATGGGGGTTGAACCCATTAAGGCTTGCGCCAACATGCTTTCCGTTACTGGATAGCAGGCATGCACCTTACCGTTCGGTCACCCTGACTTATTACAGATTAGAGTAGCTAATCTATTTTAAGTTATTGCTACTGACTATAATTATTCTTTAATGCTTTAACACTTGAAGGTAAAAGCAAGCGACAGGCCATGGCTTCGAAATAGCTATCCATATAGAGGGTAACAACATTTTCTCCTTACAGTTTACCTACAAGCACGCTTCAGCTTAATTACAGTTGCTCCCTTCCGGGCCTGGCTGGGTTTTTAAACCAGAGCATCCTATAGGGCTGTAAATCTACGATAGCTTTGCTACCATGTATAGAGTCACTATCCCTCGGCCACGCTTCACTGCGCCTAAAGTCCATTTGCGCTGCAGGGAGGGACTAACTCCCCAGCTAGCCTGTCAAATATTAGCTAATCTTTATAGAATAAATAGGTATTACTGCCGATAGCTGAAAAACCCATAAAGTATTTATTGCTTATTGCATTCGCAAGCAGCGTTGTTCAGCCATTTAAAATAGAATGTAACCTTGTAGGTAGTACTTCTGTATATACTTTAAAAACATATAATTGTTGGTCACAGTGAGGTGCATGCATAAAAGTTATATGCCGCAGGCCCAATAAATCCCCCCATATAAGGTAGGGCCCAAAAAAACGGAAATAACGAATATTCATTGTGACCCTTATAATTAAAAATAAATGGCCTTATGTTAAAGAGCAGAATTAATTCAAGAGATTTCCTTGTATTGATCATAATGTCTCTCATAGGATTGGCTTCATCCATAGTAGTGATAATAGAATTGTACATAGTACACAGCCTTCCGCCTTATTGTAAGATCTCTGCTTCCGTTGGCGGAAGCGTACTTAACTGCGCAAAGGTGCTTTTAAGCCCGTATGCAAGCATAGGCCCGGTATCATTGGATTTTCTTGCTGCTCTTTGGTTCATAATAAACATAATATTCGTGGTATCTATTGCATTGTCATCGAAAAGGACTGCAAAAAAGGTGCTTGATGTCATGTTTATATGGCGTTTCTTCGGCATATTGGTGGTTGGCTATCTGCTTTTCCTTGAATTTATCGTACTGCATGCAATATGCATATACTGCACTGCAATGCACATCTGCATAATAATCGACTTTGCAATAGTAAGCTATATACTGTTTTCCAAAAATTCTAGGATAAGAAAAGATATTCTTTCAAGCTCGGCCGCTTAAAACCTTACTTATACTTTGCATATAGCTTTACGGGTATGGACTTGTCAATATACACTGTGTTGTCTTCCTCTGAAAGCAGGTTTCCTGATTTAATTTCTTTGCTTTTGAATAAACCTTTTTTATTTATGTCCTTCAATGAATAATTTGCATTTGTATCGAATTTCATTTTCAATTTATTATCATAAATAAGTGTAAGCTCCAGCAAATTTTTTGTTGGTTTGTATTTTAAGCTTATTTGGGAGGTGTGCAGGTTCATCTCGCTATCCAAGGAATAAAACTCAATTGGACCTGCATATTGAATAAATTTTATACTTTTGCCATCTTGATTTTTTAAGCTGCCCGCAAAAATCTCATCTGAATCCAAAAATTTAGATAGATCTTTTGTATTCATTAATTGATCATCTATTTTACCGTTACTTACAATGGGCTTAAAATAAGCAAAGGAACTGTTTATATTAAATAAAACATTGGTATTTGTCTTATCACCGTAAATTGTAACTCCCAACATTCTTTTGTGGCCTTTTTTTGTTACCATAATCTGTCCTTCAAAACTGCTTGCTATCTCAACAAAATCCAATTTATCTTTATCATTGACGGGAAGCTCTCCCATATCAAGTATTAACTTAGTTAAGCGAGATTCCATTTATTTTTAATGGATAATGCTACTATTAATAACTTCTCATCAAATAACGGGGAATTCCCAGTCCTTCACATGCTCATCTTTCTGCCCAAGATCTTTTTCTAATTCAACCCTCTTTTCTATCGAGGCAACTAATTCCCTTACATGCTCTACTGTGTCAGGATTTACTGATATATCATCTATGTCCGATCTTACTAAAAAGTCAACTATCTCATCATATTCAGAAGGAGCTTGTCCGCATATTGAGACCGTTTTTCCGTCCCTGTGCGCAACCTTTATCAAGTACCTTATCATCCTTAAAACCGCTAGGTTCCTTTCATCATAAATACTGCTTAATGTGTCGTTGTTCCTGTCTGCCCCTAAAACAAGCATTGTAAGGTCATTTGAACCTATTGAATAGCCGTCAATGTACTTGTTGAACTTGTCTGCCAGTATTATATTGCTCGGTATCTCCGCCATAAGGAATATCTTGAAGTCTTCATTTCTTTCCAGGCCGTTCTCCTTGAGTATCTCCAGAACTTTTTCAAGCTCTTCCACTGTTCTTGTAAAAGGAACCATTACATGCAGGTTCTTCAACCTAAACTCTTCCCTTACTTTTTTAACGGCTTTTAACTCCAACACAAATGCATCCTTGTACTTTGGATCGTAGTACCTTGAGGAGCCCCTCCACCCTAGTAAAGGACTACTTTCCTTTGGCTCAAATTCTTCACCGCCTTCCAAATGCGCATATTCATCGGTCTTGAAATCGCTGAACCTTAGGATTACTGGTCTAGGGTTAAAGGCAGCGCACACCTTTCTCATGCCGTCTGCCAATGTATCGACCAAAAGATCCGACTTGCCCTGCTTTATAAGATAAAGAGGGTGCTTCCCTATATTCGCCCAAATGAATTCCTCTCTCATCAATCCAACGCCGTCAGCATGCAATTTTGCAGTCTTTTCCGCTAAATCAGGTTCTCCAAGATTGACAAGGATCTTCGTTCCGGTTATTACCATCCCTTCATTTACAACGGTTTGGCTGCCTTTTTCTTCCTTCTCTTCCTCTACCTTTATCTCTCCGCTGTAAACCAACCCATTCTTTGAATCAACCGTTATTATGTCACCAGTCTTTATGACCTCGGTTGCTTTCTTCCCCCTTCCGCCGGTTCCCACTATGCATGGAACCCCTAGTTCCCTTGAAACTATTGCAGCATGTGATGTTATCCCTCCCTCATCTGTGACTATTGCCTTTGCTTTTTTCATTGCCGGAACCCAATCCGGGCTTGTCATTACCGTTATCAAAATCTCTCCTGACTTGAACTGGTCAATATCCTTTACATCCAGTATTACGTGCGCAGGTCCTGAGATAAATCCTGGAGAAGCTGGCAAGCCGGAAAGTATAACTCCCTGTTTGTTCTCTGCAGTCTTTATCTTGTCCTTGTTTGACCATACCGTTTCAGGTCTAGCCTGAACAATGTACAGCTTTCCATCCTCATCTCTTGCCCATTCAATGTCCATAGGCCTCTTGTAATGCTGCTCTATTTTCATACCATAACCAGCAAGCTCGATTACTTTATCATCTTCCAAGCATTGCTTCTTTGCCTCTTCATCGCTTAATTTAACGTCCTTTGTCCCGCCTTCCTTCAACCTTACAAGCTTTCTGTCCTTGTTTTCTATTACTTTTCTTTTAATCTGCATTGTCTTCTTGTCTATGTAGAAGAGATCTGGAGTAACTATTCCACCTACTATGTATTCTCCTAAGCCATAGCTTGCTTCAACTACTATTACTGACTGGTCTCCATTTGAAACGTCCAATGTGAACATAACACCTGATTCAATTGAGAAAATCTGCTTTTGTATAACTACTGCGAGCGCAACTGTCTTTGTGTCTATGTTGTTCTTTGCCCTGTAGTAGATTGCTCTTTCATTGAACAGGCTGGAATAGCATTCCTTCACCTTTTCGATTAATTCATCATCGCCATGAACGTTGAGGTATGTGTCCTGCTGACCTGCAAAACTTGCATCGGGTAGATCTTCAGCAGTTGCTGATGACCTAACTGCAACAAACTCTGCATTGCTTTCCTTGACAAGCTTGTGATAGCTGTCCAATAGCTGTGAAACCAAGTCCTTTGGCAGATCAGAGCCCATGATTGCAGACTTTATTTCCTGGCTTGCCTTCTTAAGGTCGCTTTCGCTCTCCACATTTATGTTCTTCACTGCATTTTCTATCTTTTCCCTTATCTTGTTTTCATCGAGAAATTTATTGAATGCATAAGATGTTGTTGAAAATCCAGGAGGAACGGGAACTTCAACGTAATTTGTCATTTCACCAAGGTTTGCTGACTTGCCGCCTACTTGGGGAACATCCTCTTTTTTTATGTCTTTAAACCACAGAATTAATTTTTCTTCATTTTCCATGAATTTATGAGGCATTCATAGAATTAATAAGCTTTTGTGCTTTAAGTAAAATGTAAAAATTTATCTAAAATCTTTTTAGTGAATGCATAAAATGAATCATATTTTCGGCAATGTTTCCGCTCATTTTATCGTATTCCTTTATAGCATTTCTTCCCTTTTCTGTTATCTTGTACTGCTTTCTTGCCTTTTCACCCTGGTTTTCCTTGCTTACCGCTTCTATGTAACCGGAGCGTTCTAGTTGCGCAAGAGAGGGATAAACTGCTGCGGGGCCAGGTCTCCACATGCCATCGGTCTTTTCGAATATCTGCTCCATTATCTCAAAGCCATGCATCGGCTTTTCTGTCAATAACCTAAGTATAAAGGGCTGGAGCAGGCCTTTTGGGACAACGTCAACATTAAAAGGCCCACATCGGCAACGCTTGCCGTTCATATTCAACTGCTTTCCTCGTCACTATCTTCAGAATCGTTCTTGGAAAGTTCGTCTATCCTTCTGTTGATAAACTTTATTTCCTCTTCCAGCTCTTCCTTATAGTCTTCAAGGTTTTCCTTCAAGTCCTTTTTTCCGTAGGGCTCTTCGGTCTGCATTCTCATCATGCCGTGCCTGCCCATTCCGTTCATTCCTTTGTTTCCACAGCCACAACCGCAGCCGCATCCACCATTGTTCATTCTCATATTATATCACCTCTGATATAACTACTTATATCTCTACTAGTATAAATACTTTATTAAAGACATGTTAGAAGTCAAATTTATAGCAATGAAGGATTTTATAATTTTTTAGATATACTTTTTAGACTTAAAAGTGATACTACGATCGCAATAAATATTATAAGACTGCTTATTGAACTACCAAGTATATTTGAGCTACCTAATGATGATGCTGCTATTGATCCAGCAGACCCTCCTAAAGTCGCCAACTCTGGTGCAATTGCTGTGGAACATACTGCTCCGAAAGTCGGTGCTACAGCCGATGCACCAAATGACGCTCCAAAAGAGGAAGCAACCGAACCTGCGCCTGCTGCTACCATAGTTGCCTTTTCTTTGTTTGTTATAGCTTGTCTGCGTTTTATTATAAATAAATTAAAAAGCACCAGTAAAGTTATGGAAAAACTAAAAAAAGCTGCTAAAGATATATGATATATCAAGGTGACCAATCCATAATTTAAAAAGGGTAATACAAGATTTGTAATAGAAAATAAATAAATATAACCAGCAAATACCCCTGTAAGCAAAGTAAAAAATAAAATAGGACTTTGTTTATATGAATGCACAATCCCTTTCTTAAGCCTATTCAAAAAACTACAGTTTTTATTTGGAAACAGAGATTTTCCTTCAGATTTATTTTCAATAATACTCTCTAATTCTTTTATCCTATTTTCCAACAAATGGATTCTCTCTATTAGAAGATCATATTTTTCATCCATTGAAATTATATAACTGAAATCATATATATAAATTTGTAATGGAAGATGATGAAATAATAAAATTAAGAGAAGAAAATGAAAAATTAAAAGCTAGCATTTCAAATCCTCCAAAAAAGAAAAGTAGTTCTAACAAAAGCTTCGTTCAAATTATTGCAGCAAGCTTAGCTGCTGTAGTAGTTATAATAATTGTTTTGATATTTGTACTTCATGTTTTCTCTATTTCGACTTCCGCTTCTTCTCTAAAACCATCTATTAATGCAAACGCTTCAGGTTCATTCTTTTTAGGCCCGGAGGGAGAATCTTTAGGTTCAACTTATATCAACGGTTTATCTGATTTAAGTAGTCAATTAGCAAGTGTTGGAGCGCAGCAGGTTGCTGGTAGCTTTATACATGAAAATGCAAGCGATGGTAGTAATGGCCCATCCCCTGGATATTATGTTCTAGTTTATGGCAATACCGGCGGTAAAAATTATGATATAATACCTATAACGGTCCCTTCAACTTTTTCTAATTATTCCATAAGTCAAAATGGAAAGCCAACGATAGTCTTTTTTGGGTCGCAAGGATGCCCTTTTTCTGGTCAAGACAGTTGGGTGCTTGCGATTGCATTGTCACGTTTTGGCAATTTTAGTAAACTCTTTTATGTAAGATCAGCCACAGACGATTGGAATTTACCTGCAATTATGTTTAATTTTTCACAAAGCGCTTTCAATAAAGCTACAAAGCTTCCACCAATCGATAATGGCCAGGCGCCATTTGGGGATGCAAATCCAGAGCCTTTAGTAAGTGGAGCTTACTATACATCAAAATACATAAATTTTGAGCCGTTATATGAATTAGGTGGATCGTTTTTAATAAACACTACAGGAGTAGGTCAAATAAACCCTATTATCTATTCCAACGTTTACGCTTTAGGGATGCGTGGATTTAATTTAAATTCAAATGGGATAATAAAAAGTTCTGATGGTTTTGGAATACAAAATTTCTTCATTGGAGGAGTAGCAGGTATTGTTGATGGCGTAGCATTTATTGATATAAACAATAAATTTGTATTTAATCAAGATATAAACAACGTTGAGAGCATATTAGATTTAAAGACGAATTCTGTATTCTCTAATTATTCTACACATCAAGATATATTAGATTCAATTGAAAATCCAACAAGCGGATCATTTGGCCAGACTGTTTTAGGAGCGGCAAACATCCTTACAGCACAGATTTGTAAGACTTTAAATAATACTGCACCAGTCTGCAGTCTTTCATATATCTCAAAATTGGAATCAAAAATAAGCAGTTTAAATTACAGTTGATGAGATAGATACTACAAAATGAATCTCTGTGCAGAATAGGCAATTTAGCTTGTATAATTATAAGTTGAGTTGGATGCTAAGACATTAAAACCGAATAAATTGGAGTAAGCCTTCAAACGTATTTCTCCGGTATGTAAACCTTTTACTGTTATAACACCAAACTTTGCCGGAGCTATCGCTGTGCCGTTATTTACTATAGTAAGGGACTGATTGTTTATAGACGCTGCAAAATTGTCTATGCTTACTAAATCTGCATTGAATATTATTATGTTGCTTGTATTGTCTATTCCCTGCGAAACTCCAACTATGTTAGGGCCAAGATTTACTGGAAGACTATACCCTGGCAAGCCTATTATTGGGGTAGAATGGAATATAAGTGCGCTGCCTGCAAATATAAGGATTATTATTATTATGCCTTCCAATGCTGGCTTAAGTATACGTATAAACGTTATTATTGCAACGGCAATTATAGCTATCCCCAGTATAAGCTCTACATCCACCATAGATTGTTATAACGCTAAAAGAATAAAAACTTTAAAAAAAATAAAAAAACAAAAAAACTACTTAGAAGTCGTGTGCCCTAAGTGTCTTTCTGCCATCAGCCTTAGCTCTTGCTACTGCTTTGGCGATTGACTCTTTGACAAACTTGTCAAGACCTTCGATTGTGTCATCAGGGCAACGCATGTCCTTACCGACTTTCTTGACTTCTTCCTTTACTGAACTTTTTCTTACGAAATCTGCCATATTACCTCCTGTTATACAGTATTTAAGCAAATATGCATTTAAAAAGCTGTTTATTGACACAAATAGCTTTATTTAAAGAAATGCAATAAAATCGTATGATATCTGAGGAAGAAATAAAAAAAGCCGCAATAAAGAACGCTGCAATGCACAATGGAGAGGCTAGGCTAAGTTCAGTCATATCCGAGATTTTAGGGAAAGACAAACAGCTTGTAAAGGAAATGAATGATTTAAGAGTATTAGCTGAAAAGGCCGTTAATGATATAAATTTGCTGCCAAAGGAAGAGATAATGAAGCTTGCTGCAGATATGAAACTTTTAAGCAGCAAGGAAAACGAAAAGGAAAAGAAAGGACTTAAACCACTTCCTGGAGCAGAGAACGGAGTAGTTCTTAGACTGCCGCCGGAACCTTCTGGATACATGCATTGGGGCCATGCCTTGTCATTTACCATAAACTATCTTTACAAGGAGATGTACAACGGCAAATTGTGGTTAAGGTTTGAAGACACAAACCCTAATTTAGTTAAAGAAGAATTCGTAAAGAACTTTGAAGAAAGCATAAAATGGCTCGGCATAAAGTACGATGAGAAGAAATTCATAAGCGATGACATGGAAAAAATCTATGGGTTTGCAGAAAAACTGATAAAGGAAGGAAAAGCGTATGGGTGCACATGCTCTTCCGATGAGATAAAGAAGAACAGAAACATTGGGAAAGAATGCCAGCATAGAAGCAATTCAATAGAAGAAAACACATTGTTATGGGAGAAGGCAAAGGAAGGGAAGTTTGGAACGGGAGAACTTACTTTTAGATTTAAAGGAAACATGAATGACAAAGACGCAGCATTGAGGGATCCAAACATAATGAGAGTTATAAAAACCGATTACAAACCATATAATTTATGGCCGCTTTATGACTTTGCTAGTGTTATAGAAGACGAGCTCTGCGGGATAACACATATATTAAGAAGCAATGAGTTCAAGACAAGCCTGCAGACAAGGCTAAGAAAAGAACTTGGCTTCCACGAGCCTTATGTTATACAGTACAGCAGGTTCAATTTTGAAGGCACGTTGACTTCAAAACGCAAGGTAAGAGAGCTAATAAAACAAGGATACATAAAGGACTGGCATGACATAAGACTTGCTACCATTTACTCAATGAAAAGAAGAGGCATACAGCCTGAAACAGTAAAGGAATTCGTAAAGGAAGTTGGCTATTCTTCTTCGGAGCATGAATACAGTCTAGAGATGCTTTTCACATTCAATAGAAGGATAATAGATGGATATGCAAAAAGGCTTTTCTTCGTTCCTAATCCCATTAAATTGTTGGTTGAGGATGCAATTGAAGAAAAGGCAAAGCTTCCTTTTCATCCATCAAATGACCTTGGTTACAGAGAGATACAGACAAATGGTAGATTCTTTATAGACCGCGGAGACGTAGTCTCCCTTGATATTGGGGACACCTTCAGGCTCAAAGAACTTTACAGCGTTGAGATAGTAGACAAGGAAAACGATCTTATAACGTGCAGAATGCACAGCAGAGAACATGAGCAAGGGGAAAAGATAATACAATGGGTTTCAGAGCAGAATGTACCTATAAAAGTCATAAAAGTTGGGGATCTACTGAATGCTGATGGAACCTTCAACGAGAAAAGCCTTACAGAGATGGAAGGGCTTGCAGAGAAGACTATTGATGAAATAGGAGAAGGGCAGGTAATTCAGTTTGAAAGATTTGGATTCTGCAGGCTTGATAATAAAAACAAGATGGAATTCATATTTGTAAGCAAATAAACAAAGTATTTAAAAGAGTTTTAATCATATAAAAACAATGAAAAGCGGAAATATAGTTATTTGGGACTTAGATTCCACGCTGATAGACACAAATGCAGTATTTGAAAACGCACAGAAACAAGTCATAAGCAAACTTTCTAATGAACTCAGCAAACTCTCGATAGACATAGACCCAAACTCCGAAAAGGAAATAGATGAATTGAGGACAGTGGATTATGAAGGAATAAAGCTGAGAGGACATACCGCATATGATTCCCCTCACCAACTGCCGCTCTCTCTTCTTTACATATACCTCAAGAAGGGAAATCTGAAGGAGGAGTATGCTGCTGCATGGATTGCAAATAAAGGCATGGAATTGGCAGAGGAAGTGGGAAAGGAATACTTGGAAAAATTAAATGAAACCCCGAAAAAATTCACCGGCATAGAAAAAGTCCTTGAAGAATCAGCAAAAAGAAATTACAACATACTGCTGACAGAGTACTTTGGAAACGAGGAAAAACAGTACAAGAAAATAAATGAAAATCAACTAAATATTTACTTTGATAAGATAATAGCATCGGAAAAAAAGGACAGCATTGCAATAATGTCCGCAACTGAATATGGAAAACTAGAAAATGGAATAAAGGACAAGGAATTCAAATTAGTATTCGTAGACGATAGAAGTAAATACCTGGAAATGGCAAAGGCTGCATATCCTTTCTGCATAACTGTAAATGTCCTATTTGGAAAGAAGGAGATATTCAGGGAAAGCTCAAACAATGTAGATTATACCGCAAAAAATGTTTCGGAATTAAGCGACATACTCAAAAAGATTTAATTAATAAAAATAAAAAAATCCCTGCGGCCGGATTCGAACCCGCAACCTACCGGTTACCGCAGCTGAAACTCTTCATCGCACTGAAAAACAGCACTTAGTAATTCTACAGCCGGTCGCTCTACCATTGGGCTACGCAGGGTTATTTATTCTTATGACGCAAGAAATTAATAAACCTTGCTATTCACTATTCAAGCGCCTACGCTTTCCTTTATTATGTTATCTATCTGCGATTTTATTGACTCGCTTATCTTTGCAAGCGTTCCACCAAGGTTTCCCTCAAGTTTTCTGTAGTCATCTTCGCACATGTAACCGTTGTATATCTGCATTCTCTGTCCAAAACGCAGACCAACATCAACTGCAAATGACTTTGTATCTGCTTCGCAAAGATCTTTTCCACAAACTGGACATGTTCTAGTAGCAATTTTCTGCTTGCATACATCACATATCGTAACAGTAACTTTTGCCATACTTCACCAGCGGCATTATACGTCTTTTCAGACAACGAAATGCCATCGTTATTTTAATAATTATAAGGTTTTTCCCAATTTAAATATTAGTTAAGTACTTTTAAAAGTCACACCAACGTATGAGCCTTGCTTAGCAGTACCCTGAGGATCAGTCGGTTTATATATAACCTCAACGCGGTTTTCTATTACATCCGCGTCTGAGATTTTAAAGCTATAACTTCCGGGCGGATTTGAAAAAGCAATTGTATTGCCGCTTCCGGTCAAACTTATAACTGAGCTTTTTGTTATGCCATTGTAAGTAACACTCCAGCTGGCACCGAACGGCAGCCCTCCTTCCTCAAAAACAGTATTATCCATCAACGAGCTATTTGTAAGCTGCTCCTGATATGAATTGACAAGCTGCAAATCATTGACTCCGGATTGGACGCCTAAGAAAGTAAATGATTCGCTGTATAAACCAAGGAAAGGCCTGTTGCTTTGATCAGCAAGGTAGAATGAATTTCCCCCGCACATTATGGGCTGACAGACTATGCTGCCATTATTTATGGTGCCCTCCTTCACAAGTGTAACAAGGTTCGTGCACTGCTGCGACAAGTAAGAAAAAGTAGGATTATAATTTGATTTTGCTGTTACATTTACCTGAAAGTTAGTTTCTGCGCTTGCAGCTATTCCCACAACCAAAGTTATGTTGTGCACTTGCTGTTGGCATGGAGAAACTATGGAAAGAGGATGCAGGCCAGTCAAGTCGGAGTAAGAACGGGAGCAGGTGCTCTGACCATTGAAGTAAACATCCAGATTTATGCTATTGTTTGAGTATTCCTCCACATCAAATGTATAATTCTGCGAAGAAACAACTGAAGATGAATTGAGGATAAGGGAAAAGGGTGAGGAGGAATTTACTACTATCCCCGAGGTGCTTAGCTGGTCGTAAAGTGCCAAATCACTCATGTTTGCGGAGCCTGAAATTGCGTATTCTTTTGGAAGATAAAAGTTTACCCCTCCTTTGGTAGAGCTTTCCAGAAAGTACTGGTTTCCACTCGATACCCCTAATGCCACTGTATTGCTTACATTTGCATAGCACAGGTTATAATTTCCACTTAGTGCTGAAAGAACTGCTGAATTCGGTGAGAAGATATACGTATTCGAACTTAGTATTGAATTGCATGCCGGCGTGTCGTACATCTGAAACACAAATATTGAAGGGGAGGAGAACTGAACGTTTGAAGCAGTCTGTATAGAAGTGCATGCAGAGTCTACCATGCCCACCAATGAATTATAATAACTTATTGACGATTTGGGAGCAAAGAATGCTGAATACTCGTATACAACGAAAAATAGGATTATGGCCATCATTATCGCTATCAGTATCCCTTCTAAAAGCAAGTCCATATTAATTTATGCTGAATTTGCACTGCAAATCATTACCTCCACTATAACTGCATTCCTGGAACTTTATATAACCTGGGTTACCATAAAGAAAAGCCATTGGATCATTACCGCATGAACCTGAGCATGAAGGCGGAACTACGTTTATGAACACTGATTGATTGTTGTGTGTCAATGGAGCGCATGTCATCGTAGTTATATATGCTCCTGGCTGACCATAACCATACTTTATAGTATCTGCATTGAAAAATGAAACGCAGGAATTGGAGAGAGATGTTTCAGGATTTGAGGACTGGAGGAAATAGGATAAAGTGCCTGTAGAGCCGTTTATTCCCGATGCTATTGTACTTGTGGGAGAATTGTATTCAGATAGATCTGGAAACCAGCCTGGAAAGGAGGCATTGTTTGGACCCTCATTGTTAGAAGATGATGGAAGGTAGTTCCAAAAGGCTTGATTACTGCTTATCGGCGAAAGAGAAAAAGTTCCTATGCATACAAAATAAGTATTTGAAAGAGAGGAAGGGTTTGAGGGAGATATAAGTATTGCCTCACGTGACAGTTCATTAAGGTCGTTTATACAGGAACTGCTTCCATAAAATTGGCTTAAGAAAGTGTATTTCGGCAAGTCTGGTGACACAGGAGGTAAAACCACAGAATTACCGGTTTGGAGTGCAGTAAGTGTGGATGAGACATACTGCGTAATTGATTCGGATGATGATATTACCTTGTTTGCGCCCGCGGTTATTATGAAATAGGCTATTATGGCTATCGGTATGAGGATTATTATTGAGAGTATGAACGACAGAAACTCCGAAATACCCTTATTTTTCATTCAAATAATAGCAGCTGATAAAATAAATCCTATTTGTTTGAGCTTCTCATCGCCCATTTGAACTTTCTAGGGTCTTTTTTCATCAAAGTGTATTCCCTACACCTTCTGCTGCAGAAATTGTAAACAGTTCCATCCACTTTGGCGTAAACAATTCCTGTTCCCTTTTTTATTTCCTGTCCGCAAAAACTGCATTTCATATTTATCTTATAGGCATTGCCTCCATTTCAGTTTCCTTAAGCATCAATATATCTCCTACAATTACAGGCCCGCGTACATTCCTGCGGATTATCTTGTCTTTGTCCATTCCTGCTAGAACCTTACAACGTACTTGAGTAACTTCTCCTGCTACTCCATGCCTTCCAACTATCTCTATGACTTCAGCGGGATATGCATCTAAAAAACGCTGCTCTACGTTATCTCCTTTATTTTCTGAGCTTTTGTTCTGCTGCTTTTTCATAAGTTCTTAATTTTTCCAATAAGGTCTTCCATTGCGTGCGCTTCCTCTCCGGGATTCACTATTGCAACTGCAGAAGTGCCTATTCCCATGCCACAGGCCTTTCCAAGTTCTACCTTACTGCTCACTGCAATGCATGGAACATTCTTGTCTTTTGAAAGAAGAGGAATATGCATTATTATCTCTTTGGGAGAAACATCCGAGGCATAAACTACAAGCTTTGCCTGCCCCCTCTCTAATACTTTTGTTACTTCGTTTATTCCCTTTTTAGTAACTCCGCCTTTTGCTCTTATCTTTTCCAAGACGGAAAAAACCTGACTGTCCAATCCTTTAGCTTCATCTACCATATATCAGCTTACCTCCAATTATTATAGCTTTATATGTAGGTTAGTATTTATAAAGTTAACCGTTTACATCCGCTTTAGAATCTGCAATACCAGAACTTTTTTGAAAAACTTCTATTATGTAATAAAGTTAAAAAAAGCTTAAATACTCGTGAAAGTTCTTAATAGAGATATGCAAAAGGCGAGAATAAAATTGACGTCAACGGATTCGGAAAAGCTTGAAGCAGTATGTAATGATATAATAGACATATCAAAGAAACTTGGAACTGCGATCACAGGCCCGATACCTTTCCCCACTAAAAAGCTTAAGGTCACTACTAGAAGAGCTCCGAATGGGGCAGGCAGGGAAAGCTACGAAACTTGGGAATTAAGGCTGCATAAAAGGGTTATAGACATGCAGGCTGATCCAAAAGCGCTGCATTTGATAATGAAAACAACTGTTCCAAAGGAAGTAAACATAGAGATGGAAATAAAGGAGTAATCCTAAATAAAATATTATTTGTCAATTTACATAGCAGTTAAAAGACTTCTTTAGAATGGATGTAAAAATGCATTATTATAAAATTAAACTTATAACCTACAATACTTTACTATTATAATGGATCAGACTAGGGAAAACGGGCAGAAACTGATTATAGCAGCTTTGGTTCTTGTCGTTATATTTACGATTATAACGATACTTATATCTGAAGATGAAAGAATAGGCTTTACGGCAGCGGTTTCAACGGTAGCTGTTGCCCTTGAGACTTTCCATTTCGATTCCGATTTCGGCATACTGCTGCTTTTCTTTTCGCTTTTCCTGGGTGTTTTTGCGGTTTACCTTTTGGAATTTTTGATATCGTTTATAAGAAGTGAGTTTGGAGGTGTGATTTATATGGCAAAGGGTCTTAGATTCAGAAACCACTACATAATATGCGGTGGCGGAAGGATAGGTGAAAGAGTGGGTAGCCTTTTGAGGGAAAAGGGTAAAAAGGTGCTCGTGATAGAAAACGACGACGTAAGGGCAATGGAGCTTAAAAAACTCGGGTTCAACGTCATAAAGGAAAATGCATTAGATGAAAGGGCATTCAAGATGGCAAATGCGAGCAGGGCAGTTGGAGTTTTTGCGGCTCTTGGCCAGGATGTAGACAATTTCATTGTAGTGCTGAATGCAAAGGAAGCAAACAAGAACATGAAAGTAATAACAAGGTGCAACCTTCTCAAAAACGTCAACAAATTCAAGGAATTGGGAGCAGATGAAGTGGTGCTGCCCGAGATAGTAGGTGCTGATAGGATGGTTTACCTTTCCGAGAAGCATGAAAAACAATGATTATTTTGCTAGGTTTTCAATATTCGTTGAAAGATACCCTATAGAGATATTCACGTTTGAATTGCTTATTGGTATAATACTAAACCCTTATGCAAGGGTAGCAGCCCTTCTTTTTTCCGGAGTTGCGGCAACGGCAGTTTTCTCCGAAGGATTAAAACTTTTCTTTAAGGAAAAAAGGCCTGAAGAAGCGCTTAAAAGGGACTTCTATAAGAAGACTTTTGGATTAAACAGGAGGAGCTTTCCTTCGAGCCATTCTGCCATTGCCGCTTTCTTCTTTACTGCCTTCTACAACACCATTCTTTTTTGGCCATTTCTTGTATTTGGAATTACAGTAATGTACAGCCGACTATACATAAAGTCACACTACAAAAAAGATGTGATAGCAGGTGCTTTTATAGGCATATTTATGGGAATTGCATTCCTTTGGATTACAGCGCATTTAAGAATATAAGCAGGAAAAGTTTAATAAAAGAAAAGAATATCATAGATATGCTGTGATATTGCTTTTTGTACACATTATATATATTAAAGTATAAGGGGAAGAGGAAAATGAAAAACGAGATTGATGAGGTTATCGGTTCTTTCGTAAACAAAAGGCTAAGCGACAAGATTAAAGAGATACTTACAACGAACAAAAACGCCATAATACTTGACTTTAATGACGTTGATCAGTTTTCCCCGGAATTGGGTGATTATCTACTTAAAAATCCAGAAGAGGCATTGGATACAATAAAGTACTTCATAAACGAGACTTCAATTCCCCATAAAGATCTAGACATTGAAGTAAGGATAAAAAACCTGCCTAAAAATGCACAGCTGCTTATAAGAGAAATAAGGAGCAAGCATATAGGGCTTTTCATACAGGTACAAGGATTGATAAAGACGGCGGCTAGCGTAAAGCCTGTTGCCAGTGCAATTGACTTTGAATGCCAGAGCTGCGGACACATAACAAAGGTAGAGCAGAAGGAAATGACTCAAAGAGCACCTTCGGTATGCACAAACTGCGGCAAGAAAGGGAGGTTCAAGGTAGTAAAGAAATACCTTGTTGACACGCAAAGAATAATGCTTGAAGAAGCGCCTGAAGACCTGGAAGGCGGAGAGCAACCTGAGCACATAAATGTCGTATTGAAAAAGGATTTGGTTGATCCAAAGTTTGAGAGGAATATAATACCAGGAAACAAGGTCGTTGTCTCGGGAATAATAAATGAGAGCGCAATCTATTATCCCAGTGGAAAAAGATCAAACACGTCTGATACATTCATACTTGCATCATATGTTGAAGCCGTGGAACAAGGATATGAAGACATTGTAGTTACAAAAGAAGAGGAGATGGCAATCAAGGAATTGGCGAATGACAAAATGATATACACAAAATTCAAAAACTCAATAGCCCCAAACATATTCGGGCATGATGACATAAAGGAAGCGATAGTGATGCAGCTTTTTGGGGGAGTTAGAAAAGCCGCTCTTTCAGGAAACAGCGTGATAAGAGGTGACATTCATATTTTGTTAGTTGGAGATCCCGGTTGCCTCCGGGCAGACGAAAGGATTGTGCTTGGAAATGGCGCAATAATCAAAATAGGGAACGCAGGAAAAACTCACCTCGAAGAGATAAACCAGGACGTGCTCATAGGGCAGGGTTACAAAAGAGACACTGCTTCCACATTTCATATATACAAAAACCAGCAGGTTATGGAGATCATAACTGAATCAGGAAAAAGCATAGTCGGAACATTCAACCACCCTCTGCTTGTCAAAAAAATAGAAGAAAGAGAAAAACCAATAAAATCAAAAAATCCAATAACGGGAGAGGATGTTATGCTTACTAAAAAAGTCGGCACTGAATGGAAGAGACTGGATGAAATAAAGAAGGGGGATTACGTAAGGACTATAACGTGGATACCTTGCACGATAACAAAGCTTGCTGAAACGGGGTTTACAAATAATGGGAAAAGTAAACTGCCCAAAGTCATGACAGAAAAACTTGCTGCTTTAATAGGTTACATGATAGAAAATGGCTGGGTCAACTCCGACGGTTATAAAGTTGGATTTGTCGTCTATTCTGAAGACAAAGATATTCTAAGCAAGCTAAATTCATTTGTAAAATCCGAATTAAATATTGAGCCGCACACATATGAAAGAACGCCGAGGATGAAGATGTATAATGGCAGAATGATAAAAAGCAAAAAGAAGCTTTACTATGTTGACGTTGACAGCAAAATAATTGCTGAAAACTTCTCATTTCTAAAGGAAAAAAGAGTGCCTGACAGCATACTTAAATCTGGCAATAAAGTATTCCGCTCCTTCTTGAGATGGATATTTGAAGCGGATGGAAGTGTGGTTTCATACAATATAAAAGGCAGAAAAAGCAATGGATTCATAAGCTACAAATCAGTAAACCTTGAGCTTTTAAGAGACATACAGATAATGCTCCTCAGGTTTTCCATACAATCTAGAATTGTATTTGATAAAAAATCAAACGGCAACAATCTTGTAATAAGAAAAGCGGAAGACATATTGAAATTCTACAAAAAAATAGGCTTTGCATCAAAAAGGAAAACTGAAAAACTGAAAAATATTGTGAAATCTTTAAAGGACATAAATGAACACAGAGAAAAAAGATTTGAAAGAGTTGTAGAAGTTAGAACACTTGGGAAAGAAGACGTTTATGATATAGAGGTACCAAAAAGCCACAGATTTATAGCAAATGGAATAGTTTCACACAATACTTCGAAGAGTTCTCTTTTGAAATATGTGACTGGGATAGCGCCCAAAGCAAGGTATGTTGTAGGTATGGGGTCCAGTGCAGCCGGTTTGACTGCAACTATAATAAAGGATGAAGCTACGAGAAGCTACATACTTGAGGCCGGAGCACTTCCTCTTACCAATAAAGGATTGCTGATGATAGATGAGCTTGACAAGATGAACAAGGATGACAGGGTTGCAATGCATGAGGCCCTTGAGCAGCAAAGTTATTCATATGATTCAAGAGTTCTTTTATCGGATGGTTCGGAAGTAGAAATTGGAAAATTAGTCGAAAAATATCTAGAAATAAACAGGGATAAAGTAATAAAAGGGAAGAATTGCGAAATTCTCGATGCTAAGGATTTAAATATAAAACTTCTTACAACAGATTTTGATAAGATATTTGAAACTAATGCTTTCCAATTGAGCAGACACAAAGCTGAAAAGACCTTAATAACTATCGAATTTGCCAATGGAAGAAGGTTAACTGTTACGCCAAACCACCCTATATGGATATTTAAGGAGGGGGAATTTAAGACTATTTCTGCTGAAAAACTTGAAAAGGGAATGCAGATACCCATACCTTCATTTTTACCAATCTCTGGTATAGACCAAGGAATGCCAATAGAAGCAGTTGCAGTAAAAAATAATTTAGTGCATAACGACTCTTCGTTTTGCCGTTGGATGGGCTATTTGCTGACAGACGGAAGTTATGAGTTAAACCGCGGCATAAAAAACGGTGTCAACTTTACAAATACTGACATAAACTTGATTAAAGATTTTTTTGATTTAACCTATAAAATATTTAATGTCAAACCTTATGTACAGATGCGGCCACCTAAAATTATGAAAAACAAGTACATCTCAAAAACTTGCTATTTTGTTAGAGCAATTTCCAAATCAATAGTAGAATACTTAAACGCAATAGATAATTCTATTCTACAAAAAAGCGACAAAAAGAAAATTCCAGATTTACTAATGAGAACTTCAAACAAAAATGTATCAGAGCTTCTTAAAGCCATGTTTGAAGGCGATGGATTTGCGACAAAAAACAGAGTTGGATTAGTGTCTTCATGCAGACAAAAACTTGAACAGGTAAGCACGCTTCTTTTAAGATTTGGGATAACATCCACAGTATACGAAGAAAAACTTGATACCGGAAAGCCTTTTTACAAACTAGATATAACGGGTATAAAAAACCTAATTAAATTTAAAGAAAACGTTGGCTTTATTTCAATACGGAAGAATAAAGTTCTATTGGACCAAATAACTGATAAGATGACAAGCACTTCACGTAATGACTCAATAGATGATATAAGTAAAACTTTAAAGCGTATAAGCGACAGATTAAGAATAAAGCAGTCAAGAGTAATATCATCGAATGCAAACCGGAATAACAGACTCTCTTCGAGAAAATTCAGAAAGCTGATATTGTATATGGACAAAAAGTTAGATACAGTAAAAACCGCAAAGGACACAATTTTTTCAGACAGACAAATAGATTTAAATAAATTAATAAAAATACGTATGCAGCTGGGAATTTCGTGTTTAGATTTAGGGAATCATTCTGAAGTTTCATCGTCTTTAATAAATTACTGGGAAAACAAAAAAGTAAAAACCAAATCTAGAAGTCATAAAATTTACCAAAGAGAAAACGTATACAAAAATGCCCTGATTAAAATTATAAACGAAATGGAAGAGACAACCCAAACTATAAAAACACTAAAAGGATTAGCAGTAGGTGATTTGACCCTTACAAAAATTAAAGGAATAAGAAAAATAAAATACGAAAAGGAATTTGTATATGATGTAGGGGTACTTCCTACGCATACTTTAATAGTAAACGGTATAGTATCTCACAATTCAATAAGCATCTCAAAAGCCAACATACATGCAACGCTTACCGCACAGACAAGCGTACTTGCAGCCGCAAATCCAAAGCTTGGAAGATTTAATCCATTCGATGTGATATCCTCACAGATTGAGCTTCCGCCGACATTGATAAACCGTTTCGATTTAATATTCATATTGAAGGACAGGCCGGATAAGGAAACAGATACCTTAATTGCGCAGAGGATACTTGAAGCAAACAGAGACATAAACAAGAACAAGCCTGAGATACCTCCAAACATAATGAAGAAATACATCGCATATGCAAAGCAGAATATCAAACCGAAAATGTCTGTGGATGCAATGAAGGTGATACAGGACTTTTACCTCAAGCTAAGGTCACAGTATTCAACAGAGGGCGAAGAAGTGAAGCCAATACCGATATCTGCAAGGCAGCTTGAGGCTGTTGTAAGGCTTACGGAAGCAAGCGCAAAGGTTAGATTATCGGATTACGCAACCGTAGAGGATGCAAAGCGTGCGATAGATTTGATGATGGCATATCTTGGGGATGTTGGAATAGACAGCAGCACCGGGCAATTTGATATAGACAGGATAACAACAGGAATATCATCATCGCAGAGAAACACTGTCTTAACTGTAAAATCAATGATAAAAAGCGAGATAGACTCGATGCCAATGGGCAGCTCGGTTCCGCTTTCAAAGATTTATGAGGATGCGGAAAAGGCAGGAATAGACCAGGACAAGGTTGATTCTGCGATATCAGTACTGAAAAGGGAGGGAGAGATATTTGAACCGAAACCATCGTTCATAAAACTGCTTTGATATGGACTACACTTATTTTATGCTGCCGTTGACTGTTGTAAAGGAAGGGGAAAAAGGAAATGACAGCAGCGGAAGCTTCATCTCCTTTAAATCTGTAAAGATATACAGGATGCATTTGATTGGATCTATAGCCGCAATCGAAATAAACCAGGAAACTAAAGGAGGCTACTTGATACTTGACGACACGTTTTCCAGCATACTTGTACATTTCCAAAGCAGCATGTTCAGGGACATAGACAAATTCAAGAAGGGTGACCTTGTTGAAGTTCTTGGCGATATAGACACTTACAATGACACAGTAACTCTTTCGCTTAGCAACATAAAACTAATAGACTTAAGCAGGTATTCCTTTAACAAAATAGAAAGCATAAAAAACATGCAGCTCATTAAGTAGACATGGAATACGATGAACTTGTAAACAACATACTGAAAGAGAAAAAGGAAAACAAGGCCGACAGGTTTAACCCCCCCGAGGTTGACGTTCAGCAGGTTGGCCAGAAAACAATTGTCTTTCTTGACAAGCTTTCGAAGTACATAAACCGGCCGGTAAGCCACATCTCTAAGTTTTTAATGCATGAGCTTACTGCCCCCGGACAGATAGATGAAAGCGGAAAGGTAACTCTAGGAGGTAGATTCTCAAGAAAGCTTGTAAACGAAAAAATAGCGCAGTACATAAAGGAATTTGTCATATGCAAGCAGTGCGGCTCACCGGATACGCACATGGAGAAGGTGGAAAAGAACTACTTTGTCAAATGCCTGGGCTGCGGAGCTGAGTACCCAGTAGGTAGGATAAAGTAATGGCATTTACAGCTAAGATACACGGGAAAGACACTTCAAGGGAAATCATAGCGGCGTGCGACAGCGAAATACTGGGAAAAACGCTTGTTGACAAGGAAAGGGAGATAGAATTTACAGTATCGAAGGACTTTTACGGCAGCGAAACATTTGAATGGGAAGAGATTTCTGAGTCAATAGGCAACGGCAGAAACGTAAATCTCATAGGCAATGAAATAGTCGAACTTGCAATAAAAAACAACTTAGTAGATCCAAAAAGCGTGATAGAGATAGACGGCGTAAAGCACGCGCAGATTTATTCCCTGTAAGCAAGCTTTATAACCTTTCCTTACATAATCATATAAATATGACAGAAGTTCCACGGTTTAGATTCCCTAAAAACGATGAAATGCTTGGTTACGTAACGCAGATGCTTGGCTTCGGCAGGATGTACGTAAAATGCGCAGACGATAAGATAAGGCTCTGCCAGGTCAAAGGCAGCATAAGCAGGTATCTCTGGATAAACGAGGGGGATATTGTTCTCATCAAGCCATGGCAGATAGAGCATGACAAGAAGGCAGACATACTTTACAAATACAATAAAAACGACTGGGATTCACTGAAGGCAAAAGGCTTTCTTAAGGACAACCTTCTCAACGGAAATTAAGCCCTTGTGTTTGAAATCAACGAGGAGAAGAAATTGTTTCCTCCATTGAATGACTGAGTAGCATAGGAATAGCTTTCATAGTAAACTTTCACTTGCAAATTCTCATTTTCTGAAAGGCACCTGTAAGGAAAATCCAGGGAATAGTAACCGATTCCTCCTTTTATTTCCATGTTACTGTTCAAAAGGCTGTGTTGAACACTGCTTACAGTCAAAATTACATTTGTAAGGTTGACCGGCTGCCCCACTCCTTTGTAAACATTTACAACGGTTCCTGATGGGCTGCATGAAAAGCTTGTAACTGTTAATGTCTGATTGTGAAATGAGATTATGCCGCTTTCAACTAATACCAGAAAAAGGACTAGGCCAATGAATACCAGAAATAAAGCAAAGAATGAAAGAATGTATGCGTTTTTCTTTGCTGCGGCTTTCATTAAAAAGATATGCCTTTGATAAATAAAAATGTGACAATTCTAAAGAATTATACTTTCTGGGCTATTTCCTTTACTTCATCTTCCAGTGTTGAAACTGCCTCATTGAGTATTTCCTTTATGGTTAATTGTCCCCAGCTTTCAATATCAAATATTATTTTGTTAGTCTCTGAGGTAACGCTTATTACATCTGAACCCGCATAGTCTTCGCATGCCTTACATAAAATGCATTCGCTTAGCTTTCCCTTCTTTACAGACAAAGTATCTTTATCTCCGTCAAGTATGTTTACCGGGCACAGGGAAGCTATCTTTGCGGCTCCCTTTACCTTGCTGTTTGGTATTGTTATCTTTGGATAAAAATGGTAGAAAACATGAGCTGGCGTGAACTTTGAGTGCTCTGCTCCGTTGCCCCACGCTGTTTCGGCCTCTAAATCTATTGCCTCTCCCTCTTTAAGGTTTATTATCAGCATTTCAGGTATTGCCGGCACAACGTCCTTGTCTGAAGGCACTAAATCAGAAGCGTGTACAGCCTTAGGCCCTATCTCCTTGAGCTTAAAACTGAACTTTCCCTTGCCCTTCAGTTCAATCGGCGTTTTTAGCGGTATCAAACCAAGCCTTGAAGCTAGTATCTCATCGTACATGAAACTTGTGTTTTTGTATATGGTAACGTCCTCTATTGCAAGCGTGTTTACTCCGTTTATTATTGAACGACGAAGCGCATTAACAAGCGAGACCTTTGTATCCTCAAGCAAAATCCTTGCCGTGTTTTCCTTGTTTTCAAGTAGCTCTGCTTTCATATTTACATCCTTCTCCCTTTCCTTCCGCCTTTTCTTTTACAGCCGTCATGCGGTACCGGCGTCACATTCTCAATGTTTAAAATATTAACTCCACTTCTTTCCAATGCTTTTATTGCAGGCCTTGCTCCTGGACCTGTTGTCTTTGAGCCTATTCCTCCTACTGCTCTTACCTTAACGTAAACATCCCTTATGCCCTTGGCAGTTATTTCCTCTGCAACTTTCTTTGCGGCATCCATTGCGGCCCTTGGCGATGAACCAAGCCTATCAGCTTTAACCTGCGATCCGCCGCTCTTTATTGAAAACGTGTATGCATTGCTTAGATCAGTAACATGTATTATAGTGTTGTTCATTGTAGCATAAATGTGCGCTATCCCCACTTTTTCTCTTTCCATAGCCTATTATTGTTTTTCCTCCTTTTTAGCTCTTACTGGATGTGTTGGTGACGACAGAGGAGAGGATTCTGCAAATTCTATTTTATCCTCTTCATCTTTTTTTACCATGTAAGAAGGGCTGTCTATTATCTTTCCGTCCACAAGTATGTGCCTGTGCGTTATCACCTGCCTTGCCTCTCTTATGCTTCTTGCCATTTCCTTTTTCAACACAAATGTTTGCAGCCTTCTGTCCATCAGGTTTTCTAGATTCAATTCAAGTACATCATCTACCGTTGCATTGCTGCTCACCAGTCCTCTTTTACTTAATGTGGCTATGAACTCCTTCTCTTCCTCTTGCCCTAAATTCAAAGCCTTCAAACCTACGAGCTCCCTTGCCCTAAGCCTTATGTTCCTAAGCAGTGATTCGACTTTCCACAATTCCTTCTTATTCTTAAAGCCGTATTTGTTCCTCAATACTTTATCTCTTTCTATCCTTGGCTTGTCCCATATCCTCAACGGAGACCTGTATTTCTTTGACGGCCTTTTTGCTGTTCCCATAATCACTTCTTGTTAGCTCCAGCCTGTGGCTGCTCTTTCTTCTTTATGACGCCAAGTGAACTGCCAACCCTTCCGTGGAAGTTTGCTCCCCTTGACCTTACCTTCTGCCCTCTCATCTTATAGTTAAAGGAATGCCTGTAACCTCTGTATGATCTGCTTGTCTTTATCTTCTGTATCTGCAACGTTGTCTTTGACCTCAATTCATTGCTTAAAACATGATAGTCCAAACCGGTTGTTTCGTCCCTTCTCCAGTTGAAAAGCCAGTGTGGTATCTTGTACTTGAATGGATTAGACAAAGCTTCCTTTAATTCATTTAATTGCTTCTCGTCTAAATCCTGCAGCTTCTTTTCCTCCGGTATCTTCAAAACCTTCATCAATGCGTTAGAATATGAAAAGCTTATCCCCGTTATAGACCTTAAAAGATCCCTGACTTTCTTGCTGCCATCTAGATCAGTATCTGCAATCCTCACTATCTTTCTTTCCTGCATATCTACCGCTTTTTTCTGCGGTTCCTTTGCAGGTCTATTGCTATGTTTGTTTGCTTGCATAAACGAATAAGATACCTAATAAAGTATTTAAGCTTTTATATATAAAGTGTAGCGCCAACTTACTTTCCCTCTTTTACGAAGTACTCATAAGACGCACCAGCGATTATCTTCCGTGTTCGAAAAGGGAACGGGATTTGCCGCTGGCCTATGGGCGCTATCAACGTTATTTAGAAGGTTTTCATTTAAAAGCTTAACTTTTCTCGTTTAGAAAGCAAAGCAATAATTAGTTATCTTATAGAGTTGTTTGATATAATAATTATTTTATGTATTGATCCAGTGCAACCTGCCTTTTACCATTTATATTGTGATAAAGATCGAGGAAAAAATTGACCAACTCCTTTTTATGAGCCTTAGGATTGCTGCAAATTAAATGTATACTTTCTATTTCATCCGTGACAGCGTAAAAACCGGTTTTTATGAATGCATTATCGGCAATTCCGCTCGTAGGATTGAATATTTTATCCATATATTTGTATAATTTCATTTCCGGTTTTTTAAAATATACGAGTCCAAACTCTGCGCCGGCATTAAGACCAAGCCTTGCATACCCTAAATTTGATTCCATTGCTGTCTTTTCCAAAATTCTGCTGACTTCATCGAACTTAGCTGGCTCTTTGAGTTTAACCTCAAAGGAATAATCTTTATTTTCATAAGGAAGCGAATAGTAACCCGGATAACTATCTTTTTTGTATTTATCAGACAGCAGAGAATAAAGCTTTGATTTCATCTCTGCTCTTAATTCATTTTCCAATTGCATTTATATTAATGATTGATTATATTATTTAAACCCTGTTTGATTTGGAATTTCGCTAAAAAACCACGCGAGACTTTATAAACTTTTTATAATAAAAATAATTATTTGAAGATATTTAAATCCCGAAAAGATATTACGTTTAATATGTTTTCAAACCTTAAAAACGGATGGGCCCTTGGAAAAGCCACCAGGAAATTGGTATTTGAGGACAAGAAGTTAATGGTTTTTCCGCTGATAAGCGGAATAGCGGTTATAGCTGAGATAATAGCAATATTCGTTCCTTCGGCTTTTTTCTTAACAGCTTATTCCAATTCATCAAACGCAATTTACTATTATATACCTGTTCTCATACTTTTCTATTTTGTTGTTACATTTACAAGCACTTACATAATAATGGCCATGCTTATTGGCTTCAGGGCTTTTTCAAGCGGCCAGCAGATTGATTTTAAAGAGGCATTTAAACAGACTAGGCCGTACAGCAGACTAATAGCAGAATGGAGCCTGTTCTATGCAGTAGTTATAGTCGGCATAAGGCTTTTGGAATCAAGAATAAGGGGTATAGCCGGTTTAATATTGGGAGCGGCAGTAGCATTTGCAATAGGCATAGCAACATTGTTTGTAGTTCCTGTAATACTGGACAAAAAGCTTGGCCCTGTAAAGGCACTCAAGGAAAGCTCTTCGTTTATAATAAAGAACTTCGGCAGAACATTCGGAGGTTTAGCATATACAGACTTATACAGCTTGGCTATAATACTCCTGGGAATAATTACATTTATAGCAGGATTCTTCGTTGTTTCCCTTAATTTACTTGCAGGAGCTGCAGTTATAATAGCTGGCATAGGGATTATAGCACTGGGTGCAATTATAGCATCGATGCTGTCAAACATATTCAGGCTTATAATGTATGACTTTGCCAGTTACGGAAAAGTCCCGGAGGGCTTTACTCCTGAAATGCTGAAAAATGCGGTAAAGCAGAAAATAAAAACACAGATATAAAAAATTCTTTTTGAATCCGGTATTTTATAGGAAGTATCAGTATCCGTTTTTGCTGCTTAAAGTCCTTGATATGGCCTTGTTTATCGGTTTGTATATATCATCTGCACACTTGCAGTCCAGGCATTTGCACATGGCAAGGTAAATTTCCTTCGTTTTTTTAAATAAGCTTTCCTGGTCTATGGAAGGATTACTGCTTTTTACAGAATACTCTATTTTATTAAAAAGAACTTCATACATTGAGGTACTTGAATTAACAGAACCGTTTTTCTCATCCATCTTAAGGATCTTGTCCAGGAAACCCATATTACCAGTTAATTTATTATAGTCTTTTATCATATAAAAAGCTAATTTTCGGCCTCCTTTGCCGTTTCCTGCATGTAAAGCCGGTATATCGGTTCAAGCTCCTTTTCCGATATCCTGTAAAGCTTTCTGAGAACATAGAAGACTCCCCTGCTTTCCTCCTTTATGCTGTTGAATATTGAGTAATAGGCAAGTTTTCCTTTCTTTGTCAGTCCGGTTCCTGTCATTCCTTTTTTGATGTATCCTTTGCCTTCCAGACCGCTTATTATCCTTGAGCTTATCCCTCTTTCTGTTTCTATTTCCTCACTTTCTCCCATCTCATCTTTCAGCAGCTGGTATACAACATATCCTATCTTTTTGGCCTTCGATTCACTTGTACTGTTTTCCCCGAAAGAAAGCAAACCAATCTTTTCTTCCCCGCTTAGATCCTGCAATTCCTCTATGTATCTGTCTATCTTGTCGTCTTCCTGCTTCATCTTCAACTGCTCATATAGAGTAAAGCCAAGTGTTATGAAGTCTATTCCTATGGCATCGAACAAGCCATGAATGCCGTAAGCCAGATAAGCCATCGCATTTCCGGCAGAGAATGCACCGGCCATGGTAGCATAGTACTTTCCGTAGCCTTTCTTTTTGCCTTCTTTACCTAATATCCTCTCCAGCTCTGATTTCCTCATTTTCTCCCCCCTTCATATCAATTTTACAAAAAGCAAATATTAAAGCCCTGCGCTGATATTACAAAAGTATTATCAATATCAAAGTTAATACGACTGCAGGATGAAAATTCGTTAAAAACGATTTTTATAAGCTTCTAAAACGTTAATTTTAAATGCCTGAAAAGATAGGTGTGGTTCTGATGGCTTACGGTACACCAGAAAAAGAAGAGGATGTTGAGCCTTACCTGAAAGACATATTCAAAGGCAGAGAAGTACCTGAACCTGTTATACAGAAAACACTGGAAAGATACAGAAAAATAGGGTTTTCTCCTCTTAACAGGATTACTTTAAAGCAGTGCACGCTTGTACAGGAAGAGCTTTCCAGAAGGGGCTTCGATGCTATGGTTACTGCAGGAATGAAACACTGGAAACCTGGTATAAAAACAGCTATCGAAGAACTGAAAAAGGAAGACTTAGAGCTTTTGATAGGCGTTTTAATGCATCCTTTTTCTTCTGTTATGGGAAGCAAAGAATACGAAGAAGCATTCAATGAAAGCTCAAAAGGAATGAAAAGCATCTTTGTAGACAGGTGGTATTCCTATGAAAACCTTTACAAAGCATGGAATCAAAACATGAAGGAAGTAATTGCTTCTTTTAATGGCAGTGAATTCTATACAATATTTACTTCCCACGGTTTACCGTCAAGTGTGGATGATAAAGAATACAGAAAAGAGCTTGAAGAATTCTCGGCAAAACTTGCCTATGAAACAGGCATAAAGAACTTTTGCCTTGCATACCAGAACGGAGAGCATAAGGACTGGTACAAACCGGAGGTAAAGGAAAAGATGGAGGAACTTAAACAAGATGGCATTAAAAACATATTACTTACGCCTATAGGCTACATTTCAGAAAGCCTTGAAACACTGTATGATATAGATGTTGAATACAGTGAAGAGGCAGTTAATCTGGATATAAACCTAAAAAGAGTAAAATGCCTTGATTATTCTCCTTTGCTTATATCTGCAATTTCCGATGTTATAGCAGATACAA
>JAKAAG010000012.1 GCA_021797085.1 Nanobdellota archaeon | reverse complement strand
ATTTATAAGCAAAAAACAATAATAGATAGTATTATTTTGAGGGCTCGTAGCTCAACTAGGTCAGAGCATTCGGCTTTTAACCGAGTGGTTGCGGGTTCAAATCCCGTCGAGCCCATAAATGAATGGGAAACATGCCTCATACGGCCAATCTCTAGCAGATAGCATTATCCTAAATTATACTTTTATTCTGTACTTACTCACAAGTTTATCGACTAAAGACAGCCAATTTTTGGTCAGTTTATCCTTGTTTTTAAGGCGTTTATAATATTTTATCATGCTTACTAAATCATCTGCAAAGTCAATTGGCTTAAAGCACCTTTCTTCTATTTCCGGTGATTCAAGTAAAAGTTTAAACCTTTTCTCCACAGGATATTTTATAGTTAGGCAATTGAATGTTGCAGTTATAAAAGGTTTGTTATTCTCTACGGCTATATCACTAATTTCCCGTATATCCAGCCTTTGGTCAAAGACTCTTTCGGCTTCGCATAGCAATAAGCTGTCTGTTATGAAATCTATAGGAGAATAACCGTATCCTTTGTTTTCTTTTTTTGTGCCTTTTGAGAAGTACACTGCTCCCATGCTTAATCCAGGAGTTACATCTTTTGGCCTCAAAATTACATTTAATTTATTTTTATTAATATAGTAGCTTATGTCAATTTGCCGGTTAAAGGCCGTAAGGGACAGTTTGTCTTCCTTCTTTATGCTAGAGAATTGCAAACTTCTTAATGGGATCTCGCTAGGCATTGAACTCCTGAAATTCTTGTTTATCCTGTAGTTTTCATCCAGCCAATATATGTTGTAGTCTTTTCCATATTGTTTGCTGATCCAAGGCATACTCTTGTAATAGTTTTTCTTGATCCAGTAAATATATTTAAAAAAATCATTTTTGATACCTATCTGAAACGCATCAATATTGTTCTTAGAGATGTTTACCAAAAGAAATTTTTTAATGCTGGTTAGCCTGTTAAGCAGTATGCTTTTTATCTTTTCATTTATATCATTTTCAGCTTCTCCACCATGTATATGTACAAACGATTCTAATCTGTATGTGAAATCATATCTGATATCTATCCAAGGCAGGATAGCAGTCTGTGGAATCTGCTTGTAAATTATTTCATATTTTAAGTACAGAGGATGACTCATCAATAGGTGCATTTTTGCTTCATCTGCGGTATTTCCCTTCATGCCACAGAATTTACAGATAAATTTACCATTTTCCTTGTAGATGTTGCTGTCTATTACCTTTTCTAATTCGCCCTTATCTTGTTGTTTCATGTCTAATACTAATAAATTTAAATAATGTATTTACTGCTTTTATATTTATTAACTGATAAAATTCTCTTTGATTTTATTATTGATTTTTACACGACTGGTAGTGCTTAAAGATCCAGAAAAGAAATACAGTAAAAATTACAAAGCTGTTATTACATTACTGGATGAAATAAAGAAACCCTAGATTACAAAGAGTATACTATACTCTCGATAAATAAAATAATAGAAACAAATAAGTTTAGTTTATAAAATTAAAATAGATTATTTATCGTTTGAATGCTTGGATTCTCTGTGGAATATAGGAAGCTCAACAAAGAGGAAGAGAGAGTAATCATAGACAAGGGAACTGAAATGCCATTTACAGGGCAGTACTGCGATAACTTTGAAGAAGGAGTTTATGTTTGCAAACGCTGCGGTGCACCGCTTTATGAATCAAAAATGAAGTTTAAATCTGATTGCGGTTGGCCATCTTTTGATGATGAGATAAAAGGAGCGGTGAAGAAACTACCAGATAAGGACGGACAAAGAATAGAAATAGAATGCAGCAATTGCGGCGCCCACTTAGGGCATGTTTTTTACGGAGAGGGTTACACCGAAAAGAATACTAGGCACTGCGTAAATTCAATATCTCTTGTATTCATACCCAAAAACAAGAGGGGTTAATCCTTTTTCAAAAGCTCTAGGTATTGCTTTCGCAGTTTTGCTATTTTAGGACGTATTACCATGAAGCAGTATGGATTCAATGGATTTTTCTTGTAGTAATCCTGGTGGTATTTCTCCGCAACGTAAAATTCTTTCAAAGGCTCCAAAGCTGTGACTATTGGCTTATACCAGAGTTTTTCTTCCGTTAATTTTTTTATGGTCTCTTCTGCTGTTTTTCTCTGCTTCTCATCTACATAAAATATCTCAGACCTGTATTGACTGCCTATATCGTTGCCTTGTCTGTTTAAACTGGTAGGATCATGTAAAGTGAAGAAAACCCTTAGAATCTGCTTGTAGGAGATTACTGCAGGGTTAAAAGTAAGCCTCACTGATTCAGCATGCCCTGTCTTGCCTGTGCACACCTGCTCATAGGAAGGATTTTTGACACCGCCGCCGTATCCGGATTCAACCTTTTCTATGCCTTTAATCTGCTTGAATATTGCCTCCATGCACCAGAAGCAGCCGCCTGCGAGAACTGCAGTCTCAAGTTTTTCTTCCATATGAAACAATTGCTTTTCTACAGTTTTATGCTTTTTAGGCCGTAAATAAAGAATTAAAGTTATAAGAACATAAAATTAATTATATTATAATACTACAATGGAAACAGAAGGAACTGAGATAATAGAGAATTATCAAGTGGTGTCTGACGGTATATCTGCTGATGTTAAGATATTGAGGATACCTTCTAAGTTTACTATGAGCTACAGGATAACCACTCCTGTAATAGACCAAAGCATGAATGCTGTATTAACGGAAATAAGAACCGAGCTTATAAGAGAAGACCCCTCAAAGATACAGCAGCTTTCACAGACTACTTCTGAGGCCCTAAAAAGGGAATTTCTTGAGATAGTACAGAAAAAACTGCAGGAGATAATACCTGGAATGCAGGAGAAATCATACTTGGAGCTATCGGCTACTCTTTTGCATGAAATGTTCGGCCTTGGCATAATAGAGATACTTGATAATGATCCAAACCTGGAAGAGATCGTTATAAACGACTCAAAAACACAAGTTATGGTATACCACATTAAATACGGCTGGCTTGAAACAAATGTAAGGATAGAGACAGAATCAAAAATAGAGTCATATGCCCAGCAGATTGCAAGAAAGGTGGGAAGGCAGATTACAAACTTAAACCCGTTGTTGGATGCACAGCTTCCAAACGGAGACAGGGTCAATGCTACTTTGTATCCAATCTCTACGCATGGAAATACTCTGGATATAAGGAAGTTCCGTGCAGAGCCTTGGACCATAATAGATTTCCTTAAGAGAAAAACCGTTTCTCCAGAACTTGTTTCTTTTGTGTGGCAGGCAATGCAGTACGAGCTTTCGTTTCTAGTTACAGGAGGTACGGCAGCGGGTAAGACTTCAATGCTTAACGTTTTCCTTCCTTTCATTCCTCCAAATCAGAGGATAATAACCATAGAGGATACAAGCGAGCTTGTACTTCCAAAGTACATGCACTGGGTTCCGATGCTTACTAGGCAGCCTAATTCCGAAGGGAAGGGACAGGTAACCATGCTGGATCTTTTGCTTAATTCACTTAGAATGAGGCCTGACCGTTTGGTAGTGGGTGAAATAAGAAAGAAAGAAGATGCACAGACCCTTTTCGAAGCAATGATGACTGGTCACTCCGTTTATGCAACTATGCACGCAGAGACTGCACAGCAGGTTGTAAAAAGGTTGATATCAGAACCGATAGATTTGCCGGAAATTGAAGTTTCAACACTTGACCTTATAATAACCTCTTTTAGGCAGAGAAGAACAGGGGTAAGAAGGGTATTGGAACTTGCTGAGATAGTTGAAAGGCAGGTAAGTGGGCAGATGGAACTGAAGACTAACAACCTGTTTGAATGGAAGCCAAGAAACGACAGCATAGAAAGAACAATAAATACTTCGCAGAAGATTTCAACTAAACTCGCTCTTTATTCAGGATTGACAAGTGAGGAGATGGCCGCAGATCTTAAAGAGAAAGAAGGGGTTTTGCAGTGGATGATTGAAAAAGGAATAAACAATGTAAATGTGATAGGGTTGGCTGCAAGCAATTACTACACAAACCATGACAAGTTAATGCAGTTAATAAACGACAAAGGCGACCCTTCAGAATTGGAAACTTTGTAAGATGGAAACTAAAATACCTGCTGTAATGATTTCCCCGGAAAAGGCACTTTTTTTCGGTAAAAAAGTAAAAAAATTTGCACCAATGTTCAAGGGAATGGCCCCAACATTGAAACAAGACCTTCTACAAGCTTCAATGGATATCGACTACTTGGATTACATAGCCGCAGGTATAATAGTCACTTTGGTTCTTGTGGGATTGATGGTTGGTGTTTCTGCACTTATACTTTTGATAGCCATAAAGAAGGACCTTCTTACAATAAAAATCGAGGCAATACTGCCTGTTCTTATTTTAGTTGTCCCTGGTATTTTTTTCCTGTACTTTCTAAACTACCCGAAACTTCAGGCAACAAAAAGAACAAAGCTTATAGAAGAGCAGGTTGTGTTTGCAACAAGGGAGATAATGATAAAGGTAGGCTCGGGAGTTCCTGTCTTCAATGCACTGCTTGACGTTGCAAACGGTGATTACGGTGTTGTATCTGATGAATTCAAGATTGCAATAGAGGAAATTGAATCAGGAGTACCGCAGGAAGAAGCATTGGACCACTTAGCAAGGAGGGTTCCTTCGCAATCACTTAGAAGAACAATAGATATAATGTTGAATGCAATAAAGTCAGGAAGCGATGTTGCTGGCACGCTTACACTGATAAATGACATGCTTATAAAAAAACAGCAGTCTGACATGAAGTCCTATGCAGGTGAATTGACGCCAATGTCGATGGCTTACATGCTTATTTCGGTTGTACTGCCAAGTTTGGGCATGTCTGTATTTGTGATTCTGGGCTCATTGGCACACTTTAACACTGTTGATATAATGTATATAATACCCCCATTTCTTTTGATGTTCCAGATATTCTTTATGGGAATGGTTGGTAACAGGAGGCCTTCGATAGGAGTATGAAACAAAATTCAACTCATAAGGATATAAGATCGAGTTTAGCCCACCTTCTTCCAAAAAGACTCACAATACCATTAAAGGAGGAGTTCATATATGCACAAATGGGTGGTGAGGATTTAGATCAAACCATAGGATCAGTCGCAATCCTTCTTATTATCGGAGCAGTTGTTGGGGCCGTGTTGGTTTTTCATTTTTTGCATTCGCCTCTTTACGCAATAGGAGCAGTATTGGGGATATTCTTCGGGGGGATTATTCTTGTCAGATCAATGCTTTCAATGTTTGCAGACTCTATTGCAGCAAAAATAGAGAAAGTTCTACCAGATATGCTTTTGTTAATGGCAGCAAACTTAAGAGCAGGTATGATACCGGAAAATTCATTTATAGCGTCTATGAAGCCGGAATTTGGTAAGCTGAATTACCTATTAAACAAGGCGGCAATAGAAACGCAGGCGGGCAAAAATTTCTCAGAAGCATTGCTAGAAATGAATGACATGACAAACTCGGAATTCTTCAAGGATAGCGTAAGGATAATATCCGAAGGTATAAGGTCCGGAGCGGAATTACACTTGATATTAGAAAACCTTGCCAGCAATCTTTTGCAAAATGAAAGCATAAGGAACGATATGAGGGCACAGGTAAAAAGTTACTCTCTTTTTATTTTCATAGCAGCTACGCTTGCTGCGCCATTGCTTTATGGAGTGTCATCTTTCCTTATTGGAATTCTTGACCAAGTTGGTGCAACAACAAACACGGGAAATGCCGCTGCTAATCTTCCAAGCGGTACACTGGGATTGTTTTCTGGTTTTAGCCTACCGCACATTTCAGTAACTCTGGTTATAGCAATTGCTACAATAAACGTAATTATAACCACTGCTTCTAGCGCTCTTTTGGGAGGCATTTTAAACACTGGAAAGGCAAAGAACGGCCTTAAGAACATACCCGTGTATGTAGTGATAGGCTTGGGCATATTTTTCATGGTAAGGATAGGGGTATCAACATTGTTTGCAAGTTCCTCCCTTACCTCAGGAGTATCAAGCGGGTTTTAAGTTTTAATAAAATCAGTGGCTAAGGTATATTTTTAATATTAAAATAATCTTACATAAGTATCCACAGATTTTAAGGGCTCATGGTCTAGCGGTTATGACGTCTCCCTCACACGGAGAAGGTCGGGAGTTCGAACCTCCCTGGGCCCATTTACATTCGGAAGTACTGTAAATTATCAAAATAAAATTAGGGTGTGACCCATTTAATATTATTGGATATACCATTATGCCCGTTACCACTGTAATCTAGCGTATTACCACTTAATGGCCACCAAGCAATCATGCCTACGTTTGGTAGAGGCAAACTGCTTCTGCCACTTAAAAATAATTTAGATACATTATTTGCTGTTATGGCCACATTATAAAGCTGAACATTTGATATAGTACCATTGAAATAGGATATTGGCGGTAAATCGGGCCAATTTGCCCCATTTGAACTACCTGCTCCAACAACAAAATAATACGGAGAAAAGACGCATACTGTGTCGCTGATTTTATTTATCTCGCTACCATTCAAGTATAAAATTTCCGTCTTGCCTGAAGCTGTTACATTCTGCGTTAAAACTGCAAAAGTCCAAGCATTATTTGAAACTATTTTATTAGTTTGGAAGATAGGCCCGCAATCTGTTCCACCAAATAAAGAGTTGTTGCTTCCGACATAAAGAATATTCCACCAGCCTCCAACATAGTTTGGCATAGGCCCAGATCCTAACCATGCCATTGCACCGTAACTTGATGTTTTAAACCATAATGCTATGGAAAAATTTTCTGTGTTATTTAAAATAGAATTTTCAGATGTACTCATATAGCTATTAATCCCGTTAAAACTGGCAACTAAATTGGGTGAAGAGGCTCCTGCTATTGTACCTGTTGTATTGGTAATTACATTGCCTGCAGGGGTTGAATAACTGTATTGAAGATTAGCGGACAGAGAGTATTTTGTATTTGCAGATGTACATGTAATAGTAGGTATTATTATTGTTGCTGCTTTTCCAGGGTAAATATTTATAGGCACTATATCATACTCTTTTGTTAAAGCTGTTGTGCCGGTATTTGATGTTATATACACCTTAGATATTGTTGCCGAAGTCGCAGTATTTGGTAAACCTCCCCCTATCAATGTGACTAACAACCCTGAAGGATTGCATATTGTTGAAGAAATTGTAAATGGAGAAAAACCACTGCTAGTTGGAGTTATACTTGAAGAAGGGTTGAATATCCCCATGCTGTACAGTATTACTGCAACTATGACTATTATCAGAATAGCCCAGCCGTAGGTCATCATGTATTCTAGAGCTGACTGTGAACGTTTGCTTTCTAGACTAAAATTATTTTTTATCATGACAATTAAGGCGAGACCCACTTTACATTTGTTGCTATTCCATTGTTATTATAACCTGAATAATCATTTGCATTTCCATTTAACGGCCACCAGCCAACTAATCCATTAGTTGTAATGGGTGCACCGTGCAGACCCTCCTTGTATAATTCCATGATTTGATAACTGGATAAAGGCACATTATATGCCTGGGCATCTGATAAATTTCCATAAAAACTAACACCACCAACACCCCCCATTATATAATTATACAGACTACCTGAAGGAGTAAAACTAGAAGGGACCACGTAATCCTTTCCAGATGTTGCTAAGGACCCATTAATATAAAGACTTATGTTATCATTAGCAGGATTGTAAACTCCTGTTAAGAGATACCAAGTAAAATTTTTTAAAGGAGTAGATAAAACGCCACTGCCGTAATCATAAGCAGAGCTGTTGATAGTCTCTGCATATGGGAAATTTGCGGATGAGCACATTAAAACTGTTCCGCCTCTAGGAACATTTTGAGGAGTTCCCTCTTCTATACCTAAACCATACCCACAAAAACTCCTTCCAGGATATTCGACCCATACTGCGAACGTATAACCCTTAGTCCAATTATTTGGTTTGGGAGTACTCACAATTACTCCTCCTCCATTTGAAAAATCCGCTATTTCATTAGTGTTTGAAGAAGCTGTTCCGGATATCGTACCAGTAGCATTTGTAACAACATTGCCTGCTGTAGTTGAATAGCTATATTCTATATCTGAGGATAAAGAAAACTTAGTACCGGAGGAAGGGCATGTAACAGGTAAACGCAGAACAGTAGACTTGTCTGATGTCAAAGTAATCTGATTTATTGGATAAACTTGATTATTCAATGAATTAGTTCCTGAGGAGGAAGTTATATAAACTTTGTTTAATGTAACAGAAGTTGCCGTATTGGGTAATGGCCCAGTACTAATACTAAGACTTAAACCTTCTGCATTGCATATGGCCGAAGAAACAACAAAAGGGGAGAAACCAATTGAAGTAGTGGTTACACTTGAGCTTGGATTAAAAATACCCATTGAATAGAGGATAACCGCTACAATTACTATTATTAGGATTGCCCAGCCATAGGTCATCATGTATTCTAGAGCTGATTGTGACCTTCTTGATTTTATTGAAGAAAGGCTATTTCTCCCTGAAGATCTGGAAACGGCTTTAAATAGCATGTTATTTATATAAAAACAAGAGATATAAATATTTCTGAGAGTCAATAATAGTGAAGCTTTTCTGTGTTTAGCTGTAGCCATAATTTTATCTATGTTCTATTTATTTGCCTTAGTATTAGACACTTATCACAAAAACGGAATTACCACTAGCTGACGCAAGATAAAGAAAATTATTTGAATTTGTTAAAACACCATAAGAAATGCATTCGTCAACTTTAGGTAAAGTTATGTTGTATACTACAGAATTAATTGATGTATCAAAAACTGGAGTCATCGCTGGCCCTGTATTCGAGCAAGATGGGATATAGATGTGATTATCACTTTTAGAGATAGTAAGACCACTAACGCCGCTCTTATTCAAAATAGTTAAGTTATTTAATATTGATTCTGAGGAAACATCTATTTTATTTAAATATCTACCACCTCCGACATAAGCATATTGACTATTTGAAGTAAAAACTACAGAATTGGGGTTTACAAAATCAGTTAAATTTTTTATAATAGAATATGTACTTGGGTTCATTATCGATACAATTCCTTGAGATGTAGCAGTTAAGTATATGTATTGGCTGTTTGGGCTTTCTTGTGCAAGCCAAAAACGTAAACTCCCGGTGGAAACGTTTGCTATTACATTCAGAGAGGAAGTGTTTATAGCAATGAAATGACCGCATGACCAGTCAGGAACGAATAATATCTGACCATTTGGAGACAAACTAAGCATTTGCGGTTCACACACTGTGCTTATGTTTTTTATTATTTTATAATTAGATGTATTCATGACTAGAAGATAGGAACCAGCCGGGGCAAAACCACTGTTACCAGCAATAAATGCTAAACTACCATTTTTATTGAACACTACTGCTCTTGCAGGCAAATTATCCAATGTTTTAATGACAGAAGCAGAAACGACATTAACAATTGAAATTGTACCTGGACCTTGATTTGGTTGCCATACGTAATAACCGTTTGGTGAAATAGCATTCGAGGTAGGAAATCCTTGCACAGAGATATTTTCAAGCATTTGATAAGGGATTAGAGTACTTATACGCCCAGAAACACTGCCAGTAGATGAAAATGGTGAATCTAGAGAGTTCTGCTCTCTTCCGCTTATAGTTATCTTATCAGAAAAAGAGGAACCCGCAGTAGTGGGACAAGCATTTTGAAGATAAAAATTGTGAGATCCGCTTATTGACATAGTATAATCAATAGGCTCGGAAAGATAAGAACCATTAGACAGTGAGATATTTGCATTATTTATTTGTAGTGGATAACCAAGCATATTGCCTATTGATAAGACCAATGTACCGCCTGCAACGCAATTCGACTGCACTGTGAAACCATTAAAACCTGTTACTGTAGCCACTAAGGAAGAGGAAGGGTTGAATATGCCCATGCTGTACAGTATTACTGCAACTATGACTATTATTAGGATTGCCCAGCCGTAGGTCATCATGTATTCTAGAGCTGACTGAGATCTTTTTGATTTTATTGAAGAAAGGCTATTTCTCCCTGAAGATCTGGAAACGGCTTTAAATAGCATGTTATTTATATAAAAACAAGAGATATAAATATTTCTGAGAGTCAATAATAGTGAAGTTTTTTCTTTTCATCTATGTATATAAATTTTAAGCCCATTTTTCTTGCTTTTTCAAATATAATAGCTGCCTTTTCACTCTTTTCATACCCTAACATTATTATGTTTTTTATGTCCTCTTCCTTTATTTCTTTGTATTCCTCTTCATGTTCGTATGCTTTGTTCTTCAGATAAACTTTGGGTATTTTGCCACCCATATCAAGATATATTTTCAACCAGCCTAACCAATGGTCAGGCTTTCCGTTTTCATAACTTCCCAATAACCAGTTCTGCCTGTGTGCTTCTTCATGAATTAGTAGGTTTTCAATGTCATCAAATTTACCTGAGCACATAGAATCGTAAAGAAACCATTTATCTAGCAGTATTTCGTCATTATCCCTGTCATACTTCCCGCAGAACATGCCATTAGAGTTAGTTATATAGTATTTTGCTTTATCAAATGCTGAAGCATAAGATGTATTCTCTTTAAGCTTTGAAAGCAAGGATTCCAGCATACCTCTCTGTTTTCTTACATCAATGAATTCCTCATTTATCATAATTAGTAGAGATGGAATACCCTTAATAAAGATTATCGTTTGTATTGCCTTCGTATAAAATCAGATAAATGGAACTAGCATGTAAATGCCTACAGCCATAATTATAATTGCGAATATTTTTCTAAGAAGTGACTTATCAATAGAGGTAGTTATTTTAGTTCCTATTATCCCTCCAAAAATTCCGCCAAGTACATATAATACTGCTATTGATATGATAAGGTCACCTGCAAAGGCATACCTTATCGCAGTTACAATACCGAATGTTCCCACCGCAAGAAGAGAGGTGCCTACTGCTTTGTTTATTGTTGTATTCGAAGAATACAAAATGGATGGAACTATGAGAAATCCTCCTCCGATCCCAAAATATCCCGATGCAAAGCCGGCGATTAAACTAAATATGCCAACCTTGTTTTTATTTACTCTTGACTTTTTGGATTTTTTGCTGTGCGTGCACTTTTTACATTTTGTTAGAAACATGTACAGTCCTATAACAATTATTAAAACTGAAAATATGCCGATTAAGCTTTCTCCGGGGGTTATTAGTCCTAGTGTTGTTCCGATTAAAACGCCTATTACCCCAACTATTGAGAATATCAAACCAATCTTTATATCCACATTGTGTTTTCGAAAGTGGCCTATAAAATTTATGTAAGCGTTTATTCCCACAGCTAACGCGGTTGTTCCAATAACAAGATGTGGTTTGTCTATGCCTACAAAATAAAGTAATAAAGGTATTGCAAGTATAGACCCGCCTCCCCCTATTAGTCCTAATGAAAATCCAACTAAAAACCCAGAGATGATGGAGAAAAGGTATTGGATTAATGTGATTATCATTGCAATATATTTAATTTTTTATTATTTAAGTGTGGCTTTAAATTTTAGGCGAATAAATTAATTATCCAACAGTTCCTTCTTTTCTATTACTTTCCCGTCTGAAGTAAAAGTATATATTATGGGCAAACCAGTTGGTAACTCCAATGATAATACCTGCTCCTTTGACAAGTTATCCAAATACATTACTATAGAACGCAAACTATTTCCATGTGCGGATACCAAGACATTTTTCCCTTCCTTGATATCGGTCATTATGCAATTTAGGAAAAACGGGATAGTTCTTTTTTGCGTGTCCTCTAGGCTTTCCCCATTTGGCGGCTTTATATCATAGCTCCTCCTCCAGATGTGAACTTGTTCCTCCCCATACTTCTTTGCCGTATCTGCTTTATTTAATCCCTGCAAATCTCCGTACATTCTTTCATTTAAAGCAGAATCCTTTATTACTGGAATTTTTTGCTGTATCTCTTTCATTACTATCTCAAGGGTTTCTATTGCCCTGTCTAAAACACTTGTATAAGCAACCTGAAACTGTATACCTTCTTTTTTTATTGACTGGCCGGCTTTCTCTGCCTGTTCTCTTCCGAAATCAGTCAAAGGAACGTCTACCCAGCCAGTGAACCTATTTTCCTTGTTCCAAAGCGACTCTCCGTGCCTTAGCAAACACAGCTGTGCCATTTAGTTTGATGGTATTTCATTTATTAATTTCTTTTTTGCCCTCTTTTCACAAAAGTAAAAATAATTAGCGATTCTTTCTCCTTCTCACAATTTTAAGAATTATGAGAAGTACAAGAAAGATAAGAATGGCCGCAGAAACGGAATACATTATTGCATCCAATCCGCATTTGAAGTAAAAAGAACCAGAAATGGAAGAAACCCCTCCTGAGGCACTTGAAAGCGCCGCAGCATAAATAGAACATGAATTATAGTTTGTAAATATGAGGAAGTAAAGGGGTATGGCCAAAGCAATCCCTATAACCGCAAGAATTAATTTTGTCCTGTCTTTTTTGATTTTTACGCTGTTTATTTCTACGTTTATCCCTTGAGATTTTAATTCTTCCTTGTACTTATCCGCTAGGCTCATTATATTTCTACGTGTCTCATTATAAATATAGATTGTATCTTCTTCACGTTTTGCAGGTTCTGCAACTTTTCATGAACGAAGTTTATTATATCCTCTTTTTGACCGCTTACTGATAAGATAAAATCCCAGTCTCCACTCACTTCAAAAATTTCCTTTACAACCTTGTCTTCCTTGAGGTCCTGGAAAAACTTTTCAAAATCGGTTGTATGCACGCTGTTCAATGAAACGAGGATAAACGCCTTTTCATATATTTTTGACTCATCATAATCCATCTCGACCTTTAATCCTTTGATAAACCCATTTTTCCTAAGTTTGTTGTAATGGTAATAGACTGTTGACTGGGGAACGTTCAATTTCTTGGTTATTTCCTTCACTTTTTCCCCTTTTTTAAAAAGATCTAACAGCTCTACATCTATTTCTTTGAGTTTCATAGCATTGGATAATACTTATGGTAATACTCTATTTAAAAAGCTTTCATTATGATACTATTCTAGCAGAAAAGAAGTTTGCAACTACATTTTTCAGCGTCGAATTTGGAAGAAACATCTCTCTTCCATAAAAAGTGTTTAAATCTGCCTTTGAAAGGAAGAAGGCAGTTGTGTTTTGATACAAAAACATTAAGCCGTTGTAAAATCTTGTATTGTTTATCCTTATCGAAGGTATATAAGTAGTATTCTGTCCATTGTATGAGAGCGTACCGTTTATTTCATACAAGTAAGTGCTGTTAGGAAAAGCTATAAATGTTCCGAAACCAATCCTTACGCTCTTGGTTATAGTGGTACTGTTTGCTATCGGAATCGTAACATTTGAATAAATTGAACACACTGCGAATGCCTCTGTTTTGTTCTTTGCAACCTCGCAGTCTCTAAACGAATTGCTTAAGGTTTCTGTGGTAAAATTATACGGGAAAAAGGTTAAAGAAGGCAGAGAGGATGCGTTTTCCATGTCTATAAGTATATCATATCCTGCGGGGAGCTTTGCGCTGCCAAAAAGGATGGAGTTATAAAGTGTGTTGTTTTCTACAGCCCTATTGCCATTGATTGAAAGCGCTTTCGCAGCGCTATAGTACTGTGAAGGAACTAGTATAGTTGCATTGCTATACGCGGCATTGAAATACTCCAAAGCATACTGTATTGATGAAGGGATTAAATTTACATTAACTGTTGGCTGCGCTTTGTTTATCTTGACGAACACAAAAATCGCAAGTAGTACTATTATGACTATGACCAAAAGCCACAAAAGAGAAGCTGATATTCTTAGCACTACCATGGATCACTGCTCATTCTGATCATTTTCTTCTTTCTCTTGATTGTTTTCTTCATTTAGGTTTTCAACTTCATTGTCTGAAGGAGCTTCTTCATGAACTTCGTTCTCATTGTCTTGACTTCCCGTTTCTTCCGTTGCAAAGATTGTAAATTTCCTCTTTACTTTTGAGCTGCCCGTTCTTTTTACGTATTTTGGCATTCCTTTGTAAAGCCTTTGTCCATGTATTTTCTTTGCACAGTCTGGGCAGTAATAAGCCTTTATGCCATCCCTAAATAAGTAAACGGCTCTGTCCCTTCTTGTTATTTGACCGCATGAAGCACATCTAACGTTTCCTGTCCTTCCCCGCCTTATGTTCTTTCCCATTCACTTTATTATTATTGGGGATTATATATAAGTTTGCTATGCCTACTTTTTCATCTTCATCACTGCTTTCTTCGTAATCATAGCTGCTGTTTTCTTTTTCTGGAAGCTTGTACATATACAGGAAAAATATAAGCATTGCTGTAAGAAGGAATCCTCCAACTATTGTCACAAGTATCCCGGCAGAAGCAACCGCAGAATTATTGAGATATGAAGTCAAAGATTGCGTTCCAAAAACCTTTCCATAATTCAGGAAATTGATTGATATCACTGAAAGGAATGCTACTATAAAAATGATTTCCCTTCTGGCCTTACCAGTCATATAATAAAAGATTGAAACCGCTGCTATTGCAGCTGCAAGTATATATGTTAGGTAGTTCACATTTAGGCCCAAATGACTAATAGAGAATACGAACAGAAAAAGACCGAGAACCGTGGATATTGGAGAAAGCACATTCATCTTCTCTATTTTGTAGAAAACAAAGGATAAACCAAATGCTATAAGAAGCGTTCCAACTATGAAGCCGAGAACATACGGATTGGATAAAAATACAGAAGTCGAAAAACCGGTAAGAGTTGCATTTGTACCGACTCCTGAGATTATAGATATGAATATTGAAAGCAGTATGATTATTATTATGAATGTTATCAGTGAATAGACCCTTGCAAGCATAAGCTGGCTGAACTTAGAGTCTTTCCAGATGTATTCCGAGAAAACAAGAAAAACGTTCCTTCCTATAAACAATAATGTAGCCAGCAGTATTGGAAAAACATACAGGTAATCAATTGCCGGCATTATTGAAGGGTAAAGAACCTCTGTGTTTACAACAAAGAAAACTACAAACGTTCCTACAATCCCCCATACTGGGTCAAGGTATTTCTTTACCTTTGGCAAGCTTTTTCTATCGTATATAAAAGATATAGCGGACATGCCTTCAACAAAAAGAAACGTGAAAACTATGGCAAGCAGAACGTAATTTATTGTTATGTATGTGTTCATGGCTTAACCCCCAACTCACTTTTAAGATCCCTTTTCTTCATCACCCTGCGTACAAATAAAATGGTTGCAGGCAAGACTACAACGTAAAATGCTATGATTGCTATCCCTATAGGGAGGACTGAAGGGGAAGTGTTGGCCGCAGCTGAAACAGTCATTACATTATAAATTATCCAAGGCTGCCTTCCAACCTCGTCGGTTACCCACCCATCTTCTAAAAGAAAGGCGGCAAGCGCCCCTATTACTATCAAAACCTTCAATACCAACGGATTATCAAATGGGTCCGAAAAGATCTTTTTAGACAACAACCTGTTGAAAAATTTGTTGGACTCGAACTTATCCCTTATCTTATCTACATTCAAAAGCCAGATTATCAAGAAAATAACCATAAGGATTCCTATCAAAACCCCTAGGCCAACCATTATATCAAAAGTGTTGTGTACTACCGTTATGGGTGGCCATGTGCTCTTTGCATATGCTGACAAAGAATCATTACTCGCTATTACACCATTAAAGCTACCGGTGGCTAGAAAACTCATTAACCCGGGAATGTTTATAGAATCAATGGTTTTGTTGTTTACAAGGAAACCACCTATTACCTCTGCTACATGCGGCCCTGAATTGAAATTCATCTCCAATGCAGCGAATTTTTCTGGCTGGTATACCATAAGGTTTGTAATCGACTCTATACCTATTATAACAGTCAGGATTATTGCAATTATGACTATCGCAGCTGCAATCTTTGCAGCTTTTTTATAGTACTCCCTTTCTATTCCTTTGGTTTTCAACAGCTTATACGCAAAGTAAGCTAGGAAGAATGCTGCGCCAGCGAATATTGTAGAACCGATTACGTGCCCTATCTCTATCCATGTTGTGGGCGTGTTCAAAACGGCAAATGGATTAACGTCTATTATTTTCCCTGTGCTTAGATAATAAGGAATATTGAACCCCTTCGGCGTGTTCATAAACGCGTTTATCATCGTTATGAAAACCCCCGACATAACAGCCCCTATCGCAATAAACACAGAAAGAAGCCAGTGCCTTATCCTGCTCTTGAATTTGTTCCAGAAATAGATGTATATCCCCAAGAAAATAGCTTCTGTGAAGAAGGCAAATATCTCCATGTACAAAGGTAGTATCCCCACCTGCCCTAAAACAGATATGAACTTGGGCCAAAGAACAAAAAGTTCTATAGCAACGACAACGCCGCTTGCAGTTCCTACTGCAAAGAATATAATTAGGGCATTTGCAAGTCTTTTAGCTAAAACGTCATAAATCTTTACCTTGTACTTTATTGAAACGAACTCAGCTATACTCATTATTATGGGCAAGGTCATTCCCACAGTAACCAAAAGGATATGTACCGCTAATGAGTAACCCATCAGTCCGGCGTCAAACAATACTAGATTTACCACTATACTATTAAATTTTTGGTTTATTTATGACTTTTTAGCCTTAAAAATAAGAAATCACAGTCGGATAACGCCGTTAGGGTAAACTACCCTTTTGTCTGACTTTGAAAGCCTGATTGCTAACTTATTTGAATCAACAGACAAATGAACAGGCACCAGCTTCTTGGCATGGCTTTCTTCGAATACTTGCATTGTAGTGCTGTAAGTGGAATGCCTCCAAAAATTGGCTTCCTCTTTCTTCTCATCTATGTATGTCATTTCATGCAGCAAAATGTCCGCATCCTCCGCGCCTTTTACTACATTTTCACTGTAGGCTGTATCTCCGCTGTAAAAGATTGTTTTCCCCTTATAATTGACTCGATATCCATTGTCAGTTACAAGGTGCTTAGCCCTAAACGGCTGGATAAAATCATAGTTTTTGTCTTCGATGAACTCTGCATTTATCTTAAATGCCTTTGGAGTTTGCAATGTTTTTAGAAGCCTTTCCGTGTTGTTTTTTATCCCATTTGGGCCAAGAACTATGAGCTTGTTTTGTGCCCCGTATATTGACCTGTACCAAAACAGCTCTGGTAAACCACTGAAATGATCCAAGTGCATGTGAGTTATAAGAACGATGTCTATATTTCTTGGATCTATCTTGTAGTCAAGCAAAGATTCTATTGTATGCGGGCCGAAGTCAAAAACGATCTTGTCATCCAATGCAAATGATATGTTTCTTTCCCCTCTTACAAGGTTAGAACTCCACTTCCCAAGAAATCTTATGTTCATTGTTCTGTCAGTTCTTCCAGGCTTTTATCCTTTGTTTCCGGTGCAAGGAAGATTGTAAGCAACAGCCCTATTAATCCTGCTATCGCAAAGAATAGTAAACCATAACCTAGGCCGTATAAAGCCACTATTGTAGGGAAGGTCGTTAAACCAAGTATTGCACCTATTCTGCTGATTGAGGTTCCCCATCCTTGGCCTGTCGCACGTACAGTTGTAGGGAAAAGTTCCTGTCCGTATACGAAATCCGTGCTTCCCATACCCCATGACTGGGTAAGCTCGAATAATATGTACATTGACGCTATTACTGCTCCTGTTATACCAACTGCAAATGCATCTTTTGGAGTGTGCATTGCTATTATCGCCAGAACTAAAAGAGAAACGAACATGCCTGCAAAACCAAGTATAGTTACCGCCTTTCTTCCCCACCTATCTACGGTAAGTATGCACATTATGGAACCTATTATGGCTATTGATGAAAAGATCGCTGATCCGAGGATAGAAAGGCTATGGCTTAATCCAAGCAGTATAAGAATAGTCGGCGTAAACAGGCCTATGCCGTAGAATGCAACATCATAAAAGAACCAGGCCAAACCAAAGTATATCGTGTTCTTTATGTATTTCTTTTCGAACAATGTGAAGAATGAAACCTTGTTATGTGTGGCCTTAAGAGTGTCTGACTTGCCGGTTATTGACTTTTCGGATTGCTCTGCCTTTTCTACTTGGCCATTGTTTGCCAGCCACCTAGCAGATTCTGGCACCTTTCTTCTTAGTATAAGAACTATTATTGCTGGTATAATTCCAATTGCAAACATTACTCTCCATGAATTAACGCCTAAAGGTAGAAGAAGATAGCCTACTACAAATGCAAATGCTGCCCCGACCCACCATGCCATGCCGTCGCTTGCCAAAAACTTTCCTCTGGATTTCTTTGGAGTAATCTCTGAAATAATTGTAGCGCCTATTGCGTAATCCGCTCCTATCGCTAAACCTAATATTAACCTGAAGATGAAAAGAGACCAGAAATTAAAGGACAATGTGATTGCTGCAGTAAAAACGATAAAGATGACCATATCCCAGAGGTACATGAACTTCCTGCCCTTAACGTCGGTTATGTAACCTATCGACAACGCGCCAAAAAGCATTCCTATAGTTGTGGAAGCAGCCATCAAACCCTTTCCTAAAGGGGTGTTTGCGTAGCTGAAAGCACTTATTGCAGTTATTATGGTCAAAGCGACCCCTATTATTGATATGTCGTATCCATCAAGAAAAGTACCTGCAACTGAAAGCAGAGTTATTCTATAATGGTTTGAATTCGTCTTAGCATTATCCAAAGCAGAATAAGAAACGGTCTTAGCAGCCTTCTGCTTCTTTTGCATAGATTTTAATTTGTTTTTGTTGTATTTAAAGCTATTTATTTTAAAGCTTGAACGTAAATATAAAACAAGATTGCCTACTTTTTTACATTGCAGAAGAGGATAAAAAGACATAAAAACAACTGCGGCAATATAATTAAATGGAGCAGACGGACTTAACAAGAAACGTCGTAGAGCTTAGAGAATCTCTGAAGATATTCGACCAGCGAATTTCCCAGCTTAAGGATACCATCAAGATGGTTGATCAGAACAACTTGGAGAAATACAAGGAGATAAAGGTTGCATTGCAGGAGATAAATAATGAACTATCTAGTAGCAAGACTAAGATATTTGAGCTTGATGATGCATTAAACAGATTGGAGAGGCAGTCAGAAACGTATGCTAAAGCACAGGACATAAAAGTCATAGAAAAATACCTGAGCTTTATAGACCCTTCAAGGTTTTTAAATAAAGACGACGTTATTAAAATTGTAAATGACTACATGAACAGTAAGAAATGGAGCTAAATATGAACCTAATGAATGCATTCAAGAAAAAAGATGAGAATGATGTACCCGATGTAAGTTCCATGATTAACAGCGGAATGAGCCAGCAGGACATAATAGACAGCTTAAGGCAACAGGGATACGACAGCACTACAATTAAAAACGCCCTTATAAATGCACTCAAAAGCAATTCGAGTAAGCCCGCTCCTCAACAACCAATGCAATCAATGCAGGAAGAGCCTGTTCAGAGAATCCAGAGTATTCAGCAACCTCAAGTTCAAGAAAACAGGCAGTCTTACGAAAGCAGCAACACAATAAGCAATCAAAACCTTGAAAGCATTCAGCAGATACTTGAACAGATAATAAACGAAAAATGGAAAAGCTCAGCTTCGGATCTCAATTCCCTTAGATCTAGTGTAAACATAAACGCCAATTCCATAGAAAATATAAAGGACAACTTGGAAAAATTGAGTCAAAGAATAGACAGTATACAGAACACGATGGTTGGTAAAACAGAGGAGTATAATAAGACAATTTCAGATGTTAACGTTGAATTACAGGCCTTTGAAAAAGTGATAGACAGACTAATACCTTCAATAAGCGACAGCATAAAGGAGCTTAGAGATTTGATCGATGACCTAAAAAACAAGGATAGTAAGACTAGCGTATAACGGCTTTTTGGCTCAATTTAACGTTTAAATACTACTTATCTTCTCTGAAAATTATGGAATATCCGAAAGACTTAAAAAATTTTAAAGACCTTGATTACCTTTTGGGAAAGGATTACATAGACGGAAATTATGATTTAAGCAAGGCAATCCTGGAAAAAAGTGCAAGTTTGTTAATTGAACACTCCGTAACGATACAGAATAGACCATTCAGAGATGTATATTTAGTATACAATGAAAAGCTGGAAAAGGATATTAATGAGTTCATTGATAACCTAAAAAGTAGTTCCTTAGACTACTTAGATTTATTGATCGGCAGGGATCTTTATAGGTTAGATTCGGAAAATTATGAACTGTCAGTAATTGCAAAGGAGTTAAAAAATGACAGCTTAAGCTACTTTTGGAAGTACAGAAAATTGAAGGATAATGAGGTAGATTTTATTGAAAACAGAAATGAGAAGGAAAACTTGAAAAAAGAACGGTTAAATCAAGCATTAGAATTAAGGAAGATGGCAGATTCTCATTACCTTGCTTATCAAATAAAGAAAAGATCTCAGGTTTTTTTCGATGACGAGTCTAATAAGGTTTTGTTTTACTTGATTAGAAACAACTCCGATGGAATAAACTTCCTCGATATGGGCCAAGAAGAACTTTCAAATGTCTACAGGAACTTTAAAGGCAGGCCACTTTTCATAATTAATAAAAATGATATATACTCAATTGAATACCAAAACGATGTTGCTAACCTGTTCAAGCACGGTGCTAATAATGACAAAGACAGTTTAATAATTGGGATAATAAACAGCAAGTACGATGAAGGCATGTATGAATAAGAAAAATTTGGAGAAGATAGTAAGTGAAGACGAAGAAAGCCTATATGACAATAAAATTTCTGAGGTTTTTGCGCTTTCCGCAAAGATAAAGAGCAAATCAAGATTGATAAAGCAAGAGTTTGGGATAAACGATTATTATGTGTGCATGGCAGATAAAAACATAATTAAAAGTGTAAGATCATTAGAAAACTTTTTACTTGAGGCACTTTACTTTGCTCTTAAAAGGCCTTTAATCTTAATTTACAACGGAGGTGCCTTTTCCCTTAAAGAAAAATTCGATGGATTGGAGGTAAGTTACCATTTTAATCGGATTAAGACAGAAAAAAACGAATTGAGAAAATTGGAAGAATTGTACAAAAAAGGCGAAACTCCCAATACGAATGAAGACCGAAAATTCTTTGATATGTACAGAATTTCATCTGAAATAAAAGAAAAAAGTTTTAATGTCTACTTTGAAGATGAAGGTTTCTCCTTTTATATTACCGATATGCCGACTCTCGGTAAAAACGCAGAAAAAATATTGAATTATATATCTAATCTTAATAAAGCAGACCTTGAGAAATTCTACAACATAATCAACCTTTTCTCAATAATAGACACAGAAAAAAAGAAAATATACACAATACTTAGCTATAAAGAAGATAATATTGAGAAGATTAAATTCAGCGGAACTCTTAACAGTGAAGAGGAGTATTTAGGACTAAATAAAATACTTGAAATCGCAAAAGATAAAGGAGAAAAATTCTTGGCCATGAGCAGCAATAATGAGAAGTATTCACCGAAAGATGATGCTCCCTCTGACATGTACCAATGATCAAGGTATCAGCCTATCCGGCGTTCTTGGCAGAAGCGTTGCCTCCGCTACATTCTCTAAATTAAGCATCTGCTTTACTATTCTTTCTAAGCCGGTGCCAGAACCGCCATGCGGCGGCACGCCGTACCTGAAGAAATCCGTATAGAATTTGAATTTCTCAGGATCTAGGTTCTTTTCCTTCAATTGTTTTATAAGTATTTCATACCTGTGCTCCCTCTGCGCTAATGTAGTTATCTCCAGACCTTTGTATATGAGATCCGCCCTGTTTGTAACTTCTTCGTTTCCTTCTTTTTTCATGTGGTAAAACTGGGCGATTGACCATGGAAATTCAGTTAAAAAGAAAAAGTCACTGCCGTATTTCTCTTTTACGTACTGGCCCATTATCCTTTCTCCCTCTGGGTCTATATCCCCGTCATCTTTTAGCTTGTTTCCGTATTTCTTTAGTATCTCGCCGGCTTCCTTTATTGTTATCCTTGGAAAAGGCGTTTTTGGTTCTTCCAAGTTTATACCGTAAAGCTCCAAATCTTTCTTATTTCTTTCCTTTACCTCCTTGAATATCCTGAGCATCAGATTTTCCATTACTGACATTACATCCTCATATGAATTTATGAAGCTCATCTCTAAATCAACGCTTGTGTACTCGGTTAAATGCCTTGTTGTATGGTGGGGCTCAGCTCTAAAAACAGGCCCTATCTCAAAGACTTTTTCAAAGCCTGCTGCCATCATCATCTGCTTGTAAAACTGCGGCGATTGTGCTAGGAAAGCCGTCTTGTCGAAATAAAGAATCTGAAAAACGTTTGCTCCCCCTTCTGTTGCCTGTGATATTATCTTTGAGGAATGTATCTGGTAAAATCCATTGTCCTCGAAGAACTTTGTTATTGCATTGCTTACTGTGCTTTGTATCTTAAAGATAGCTGCAGTCTTGGGCTTCCTTAAGCTTAGGAACCTAAAGTCTAACTCTTTATCCAATGATGATTGTACTTTCTCGCTTAGGTTCAAAGGAACAGGCTGCTCTGCTAATGTAAGTATTTCGAGCTTTTTCGGGATTATCTCGTAGCCGTTAACCGCCTTTTCATTTTCTTTCTTTTCACCCACTACTTCAATTACCGACTCGGCTTTTATTTCTGCAATCCTTTCAAATAATTCTGGATTTGAATTTTTTGAAACTGTTACCTGGTATTTTCCGTTTATGTCTCTAAGGGTTATGAATGCCAAACCTCCTAGGTTTCTTACGTTCTCTGCCCACCCCTTTATTTCCACGTTTCCGTCTTCGTTTATTATCATAAACATTCCAATACTTTTGTCTTAATAAGTATTGCTATGGATAAAATTGCTCTTTAATTGAGTTTTTATATAGAGGTTAATTACATGCATAAACTTAAGCTACTTGGTATTAAATTCGTATATATACCCTTCTACTTTATTTTTATCGGCTTCTAAGTATCCCTCTGTGTCTAAATTCAATTTAACTTCTGCTTTAGAAAGTTCCTTTCCGCCCAAATAACGGATAAATTTTAGCGGTGTTTCATTCAATACAGAGCTGTTGAATATTACCCTTCTCGCGCCTTTTGACTTTGCCCTTTTAACAAGATCTTTGTAAACTTCCTCGAATATCTGCGGTTTTCTAAATGTCCTATGGCCCTCTACAGAGTCAACTAAAAAATCATCATCTTGCATGTAACAAATGGCACTGCCTATTGAATTTCCGTTTACATCATATCTTACAAGTACAAATCCTTTTCTTTTTTCTTTATCGTAAAAATCTGTGCAGTATTTATATATTCCTTTTTTATAATCTCTGGGGAGATACACGCATGCCAGTTGTGTACTGCTATCATAATCCAATGGATTATTGCTTTCAACCGCTGAAAGTAAGCTTTCACCTTTTAATATAAAATTTTTATCTCTTTGATTATATATGTCTAAAACCTTATCTATCTTAGCATCATTTGCGCTTTTAAGAATAGTTAAAGCCCCGATTGTATCTCCTTTATCGACGTAATTCGCTATCATCTTAATCATTTTATTTTTGTAATTAGAATTGAATGAATTCCTAGCTGCTCTTACGGTTTTTTCACCAACTATTTGGGAGATGGCCTTGAAAGCCTCTCTATCTCTTTTCTTATCCCTTGAACCGGTTACTGCTATTAAGGATAAATACGTTAGCTTGTCTTTATCGAGATTTAGATAACTTTCTTCATCTTCTTGCATGCTTAAAGAATATTCCGTATAATCTCTTTCTATTGTGTTGTTAATAAGATCAAAAAACTCTTTTCTTTCCTCCGGTTTTACAGAAAATAACATTAGTATCTGGTTTAGATTAAACTTCCTTTTTACGCCGTAATTATCTGCAATGTATTTATTGGATATTTCCTCGTATTTAGATATATTCTCTTTATTTGGAAGAGCCAACTCTCCATTGGATTTTATGTATGATGCTACTGCATTGAAACTGTCCTTGCTGTCTATAATTTCATCAAGTTTTTTGTCTCGGATATTAGCTAAGTCACTCGAATTAAAAAGATTCAATACCCTTGTGCCTATTTTATTCACTAATTTGGTCGCTCCAATAATTGTTTCGCTGTTAGCACTAAAACTAAGGTTACATAAACCGGAGATTATGTCAGTTTCTGTGTCTTCAGGGTATTTTTTTGCAGTCTCTAAAATATCAGCCAGTATATCCTTATTACCTAAGTTGTAGTACATGTTCATTATTGAAAATGCCAGTTCAACTGAGTTTTCGACTTTACGGTTGTTAATAGTATTTACAATTTGGGCCCAAGACATTACATCTATCAAATTTGACATCCTTTCATTGTTTTTGCTAATATCTGACATCTCTCTCAAATAATCTGCAATTATCGAGGAAACAAACCCGCTATTGTATTTTGTAACGGCATTTAAAGCGGCCAGCAATGTGTCTCTGTTATTTAAGTCATACCAGATAGAAGTACTCATATTGAGCAGAGGCATGGCGCTAAAAACCTTGTCTTGTGACATATCCTCATTATACCCATTTATTACGTTTACAACTTCATCCAAAGACATTATTTCAGCTAACTTTACTACTGAATCCCTGCTTTCATTTAAATCAAAGATCTGGTGGTCTATTCTGAATATGGCTGCGTAGCCTAATTTCTCTGCTAGTTTACCTGCCAAATTTCCTTTGTATTTGCTGACAGAATTTGCAGCTTTTATTAAAACATCTTTATCGCAAGTGGATGCCGCGACGTTTATTAACCCCTCTGTGATCATAGCAACAGAATCCCCCTCATTTCTTCTTACTGCGCTTAAAACTTCATCTAAAGACATCATTTTAGCTAAATTTTTTATTTCGATTTGTCTAAATAGGAATGGAGATTTTAATCTTCTGGCAAGGATGGCCGCAGCAGAGCCTTTGTAAAGATTAAGAGCTTTTGAAACCTCGAGTACTGCTTCTTTGCTAGCGGTAGCCTCTGCAGTATTAAATAAGGCGTCAATTACATTGAAGGCTATGTCCTCTTTTGCATATTCTTCCAATTTTCTTGGAATTTCAACCGAGTCGGGATTTAAGCCCGATAATTGTTGTGTTATCTGTATTAAACTGCGCTTATCAGTGTATTCGGTAAAATACCCAAGATTAAAGGCCTGCTTGAACGCAGCGTTATCTGAATAATCGAAAAATACACTACGAGCATCAAATGCAACATCTGCAAGTAAGCCCTCATTTTGATTTGGCATTAAAAATCTGATGTCCGGTTTATACCTAAACTCATCATTTTCATATTTTTTAATGGTGCCTATGACATGATCCGATGACATTATGTTGACAAGGTTTATTACATCCCCTTTATTTTTAGCCTTTAAAGTATAGTCTAGCAAACGGTCTAGAAATTTGGGTCTAACCGATTTGCCGTACAGATTGCCGGCTTTTTCTATTGCCAACCTAAGATCAAAGCCAAATGAATCTATTTTAGAGGTAATGTCTCTGATAATTTGTGCCTTGCCATCAGCAAGCAAACTTTCGTTTGAATTAGGAACTAGGTAATGCTCATCAAGTAACTCCTCTAAATTCATTTTAGCTTAATGAATACTTTTTGTATATATAATTATAAACCTTATCAAAAGGTGTGTAAAAGTTAAATTTATGATGGAGTTAGAATAAGAATGGAAGAAAACATTCAAGGAGCTAGGCTACACACCGCGGAGCACATGTTCGCGAGGGCGCTGCAGGAACAAGGATTAGACATACACGTAAGAAAGGCCGATACTTACAGAGAAGACAACATCGGAAAGGCATATGTAAAAGAGATAATCCCTTTTGAAAAGATAATAGAAGCAGAAAAGACAGTAAATGCAAAGATTATTGAAAATCTTATTGTAACAGAGGAAAACTTCGAAAATTTAGACGATGCAATGAGGAAAAACCCAAAATTAAGGTTCAACGAAGACAGACTTGACAAGGAAAAAAATGTAAGAGTGGTAACAATAGGCCAATACGATTTCTCGGCATGCAAACACCGGCATGTAAAACAAACCAGCGAAATAATGATGTTTGCCGTAAAGCGCATTTCTTATCTGGGTGGTGAAACGGAGATAGAATTTATTGCAGGGAATGATGCTTTGCTTTTTCTTTTGCAGATAAAGAATGAAGTTCTTGAATCTGCAATGGACAGGCACTTTGTACCGGAAAAGCTTTCAGAATACATAAAAAATGAAAATGAAAGGATAATTGAGATAGAGAGAGAAGAAAAGGAAATTCTGCACAGATTATTGGAAAGCAATTCTCAACTAATTGTTTTAAAGGATGTAAAAATATCTAAGTTTTACGGAGAGCTTAATTATTTCATAAAAACGCATGCTGAGAGATGCATAGCTATAACCAATGAGCAGCAGATAACAATCATGAAGGGAAAGGACTGCAAGGTTGACCTTTTAAAGATAGGGGAAGAATTAAAGACACTTGGTTTCAGCGGCAGCATTAATGAAAGTTCAATAAACGGAAAAGTGAATGAAAAAATAGTAGAAGAGATTGATAAGCTGTGGAAAGCCTGACTGCTGTCTCGAAGGAAATAGAGAAATGCACGCTCTGCGATTTATGTCTGAAAAGAAAGAACACTGTGCCCGGAGAAGGGAATGAAAAAGCCAGCATAGTAATAATAGGAGAAGCCCCCGGCAAAAATGAAGACCTGCAAGGCCGGCCATTTATAGGCATGTCTGGTAAATTCCTCTCTAAGTCTTTGGAAAGCATTGGAATCGATAGGTCAATGGTTTTCATAACAAATGCTGTAAAATGTAGACCGCCAAACAATAGGAAACCAACTAAGGAAGAGATAGCCACGTGTAGGCCTTATTTAATAAGACAGCTTTCTGTTATACAGCCTAAACTTATCCTTGCACTCGGAACATCTGCAGCCTCTTCTTTGGGCATTGAATTCAAGCATTTGAATGAGATAAAAAGCAGGTTTATGGACATTGCTCTTGGTAACAAGCGGTTTAAATGCCTTGTCACCTTCCATCCTTCCTTTCCTATGCGTTTTCCCTCTGCAAGAAAGTCATTTTTAGCGGATCTTTCGATGGCTTTTAATTCATACAAAAATTTATCTACATAATAATAGTAAAGTATTTATATAGCTGAATATCATAATATACGGTATGAAAGCAGCTAAAAATCCGAATGAAAATGATAAGAAAGAACAAGTTCAGCAGCCTACGGATCAGGCGCAGAAACCTAATACAAAGCAGAAATTAGAGGACCTAATACTTGAAAATGGGGATCGCTACAACGCATTGAATGCACTCGTAACAAACATAAAAAAGTTTGAAAGCAACAAATATGATAATTTCCAAGAATTCAGCAAAAACTTTACTGTAAGCCTTGGAACTTATCTTCAGCAAACACCCTTGAAAGAGGATTCAAAGATAATGAACGGCTATCTAGCTGGTTTAAATTCACTTTTGACTAATAGTTCCGTAGATACGGACAAGAAAAAGCAGTACATACAGAGAGCAATAAACCAGGCTATGCCATTGTTGTCAGCAGAGTACAATAAAATAAAGAGTGGCTTATCTACGGACCATTATCACAATATGGTGCAGGGTTCATTAAATGACCCTATGATAATGTTTAGTCCATTCGCAAACAACTTAAAACAAGAATTAAGCAAAAACGACGCTTATGGCAGAAACATACAGATGAGCCAGCTGACAAAGGACATAGAGAATGACTATAAGAATAATAACTTTTCAAAGCTCGGAGGATACTTCGAGAAGATACCTTACAACAGGGAAGCATTCAAGAAGTTGAACCTTAAAGATGATGAGATAGACAAAATGATGAAAGATACAGATGGCATATTCAAGGATTTAGCTTCAAGTCTAAAGGAAGAAGACCAAAAGAGACTTATGGGCTCTATGATAAGTATACTGTCAGATGAAAGCAGCAAACAATTTTCCAGCTTAGATAAATCATACTCTGTTAATGCTTTCAACAACGCAAACCCAGATGCTACAACTGGTTTGTATCTTGCTTTGAATGCAGCTAAAGGCCCCGCCGAAAAAGGCGGCAAGATTGATTCTGAAAGCATGGCTAAGCTTTTGGGAATCAACCCATATGATACCGGGCCCGGCATGGGCTTAGGTTATTAGGAGGTGTTTATATGAAAGTTGTGGGATTTGTTTCGGGAGTTGGTTACAGCGCAATAAATACTAATGGCTCTGATGCAATAGGGAGGAGCTTTGACTACACAGAGTGGAATGACAATAGAAAATACAATCTGCAGAATTTTACAGGCTCACTGCAAAGGGAGATGGGCACTGGGAACATAGCAGATTTAATGGCTTACAATGAAATTGCAAAAGTACAGGTAGCCGCAGAAATGCCTGGTGCAAAGGTTGTAGGCTTAGAAGACAAGCTTTCAGAGATAAGAAGGTTAAATCAATTAGAGGAAGGCGCATTGGAACCAAGAAAAAATCTCGGTCCTTTCAAGCTTTTAAGATATGACATTGTAAATGCCGGTGCATTGAAAACCTACGACAGTTCTGGTAATCCAAAAATACAAAAGATGTTCAGGCTTAAGATAGAATACGGTTACAGAATAATAGACAAGAAGAAAGCCTACCACCAGAACATGCACGATTTAGCGCTTAAGTTGCTGCAAAACTCGGAAAGAAAAAGGATCCACTTTGGCAATTTGGAGAGAAGATGGTTCAATGACAGCATCTATGCTGATGACCTGCAAGCAGAATTCCTTTCTCCTTACAGATGGGGCGGTAGCTATGCTTACAGAGATATTGACTTAAGAGACAACAGTGTAAAGTACAGACATGGAATAGCTTACAGAACAATGCAGGCTATGTTCGGCGGAGTACTTAAAGGGCTTGTAGTAGGCCCAAGAATAAGCTTTGTTTCTACAAAACCCATGACTGAGGAGAGGGTAAGGGATTTAATGGCAATACTAAACTCTGAGGGAGCATACACAACTGCAAGGGAGGAAGAAAACAATTGAGTATGGTAAAAACACATAGGCTTGAAAAATTGATATCAGAAGGATCAAGTGCTGTTTACTTCAGCCTTAACCCTGCTGTAACAAGCAATGAAATCTGGACAAAGGAAAACGGGCTGGAAAAAAGCATAGGAACAAAAAACCCTGGAGATGCTGTTACACTGATAGGCAGAATCGAGGGAGAAAAAGGCAAGGAAGCTTACTTTTTACACGGCGTTTACGAAATAATACCTTTTTCTTCAAATGGCACTAACGATGAGAACTTCAAAAACGTATACAAGAATATGATTCCAGGGGTGGCCT
>JAKAAG010000027.1 GCA_021797085.1 Nanobdellota archaeon | reverse complement strand
GTATTAGGATAGTGGCTGTCTGCCCTGATTTCAGTGTAACTGGATTTGTTAATGTGTAAGCAGCTGTTGTTGTATTTGCACCTGTTGCTGATGTTAGGAATACCTTGCTTATTGTCAAGGAATTTGCGTTGTCTGGTATTGGTCCTGCTATTATTGCTATTTTGTAGCCTAGATTATTGCATAAGCTGGAACTTACTGTAAACGGTGTGAATCCAGAGCTTGTGAATGTAACGCTTGAGCTTGGATTAAAAATACCCATTGAATAGAGGATAACAGCTACAATTACTATTATTAGGATTGCCCAGCCGTAGGTCATCATGTACTCTAGAGCTGATTGTGACCTTCTTGATTTTATTAAAGAAATTTTATTATTCTTGAAATCTCTGGAAAACGCTTTAAATGACATACTATTTTTATATAAACTTATATAAAACAAACTATATAAATATTTATTAGGACAAAAACCATTCTACAGATTCATTTTATACCTAGGTTTACCTCATAAGCTATTTAACATTTTGTTTACTATATTGATAATGCAAAATGATGACTCTTTTGTGGACGTGGATGTTGGAAGTATAATAGATGAATATCTAAATGAGGAATCAAGGCCAAAAACCATCGGAGCGTATTACCCTAGCGAGATAGGGATGTGCATGCGGAGAAGCTACTACTCTTATTTCATAGCAAAGCCCACTGAGACCAGTGCACTTAGGATATTTGCTTTAGGTAATAATGTACATGAATTCATAGCAAAGGCCCTTAAAGAATCAAGCACTTTGGCAGTAGCAGAAGAAGAAAAGCCAATAAGGATAAATTACCAGGATGAAAACACAAAATTCACAATATACGGCAGGATAGACGATTACATTGAAACAAAAACAGGCAAAAAGATAATAATAGAGGCTAAATCAACAGGCGACATTACAAAAGTAAATGAGCCCGATCCAAAACATAAGATGCAAATCTCACTGTATTTGGCAGCCCAAAAAGCGGATTATGGCCTTTTGGTCTATGCAGATAAGAAAAACCTAGAAATAAAGCAATTCAAGGTGGAATACAACGAAGAAGAATACAAAAAAGTAATGCAAAGATTCAAGGATTTAGATTACCACTTAAGAAATAAGATATTGCCTCCGGCCGAATATTACTTTGACAACAAAAAGGTATGGGAATGTAAATACTGCCCATATTACAAGGAATGCATGCAGGCATTGGCAGATTCTAATTCGCTTGAAAATTATCAGTAATTTATCAAACTTTGATAAATTGCTGAAAGATATAAAAAGCATAACTAAATTTTAGGAAAAGTGCTAACTCTTTTTTATATAATAAAGGTTTAAAAAGCCCTAATTTTGATTTATTATATTCTATAACTTATATTTCTTTGGCTTTACTTTGCTAAGCCATGTCAATGAAGGTATACTCTTTTTATTTGGTATTCTTTCATAAGCAATTGAAAACATTGCTTCTACATTCTTTGGCATGTTAATTTCCTTAATCTCAACAATAGAAAATAATTTTCTTAAAACATACTGCTTTGCAAATGCATTGCTTACGGATTCTACGCCATTAAAATCAAGAGTTACCTTACCACGAAATTTATTTTCTATGTAATTAAAAAGATCATTTGCCTCCTGTCTAAACGCAAGATTAACATTTATTTTTCTTTTAATATTAATTATTTTTCCTTTCATAAATAATGTATAAATTCTCCTTTACTTATAAAGCCGTCATAAATACTAAATTTTTTAATTGGGGTAGGAACTGTAAAAGACACTAATGTTCCGTGAAGATATTGTCCTTTGTAAATAATTTCTTTTTTGTAGTCTGTAAATGAAACAACACCTTTAGCTGAACTTATCAGAAATTGCCCTTTAAAACCTCCCGTAATAATTTTATAAGAGGAGTTTAAACCAGTACCAATATCCTCTTTTGATGACAACCCGCTTAATGCCTTAATGATTATTGTACTGTCATCCCCAATGTCTAAACCAGCAAGTCTAAAAGTTCCTGGTATTGAGTTTCCATTATCAAAAATAGCAAATTCTGCAAAATCATTGTAATTTCTACAATATATTAAACCAAAATCAAAATTAGAATGCCTGTAAACATTATCTATTAGCTCATTAAAAACGTATCTTATAGCTTCATTTTTATCAAATAAATTAAAAATCTCATTTGGTAATCTTTCACCTTGTTCTCTGTTTGTAGATATCTCGGAAAAATATTCTTCTTTGCTGATTAATTTTTTATTATCAAATAATAACTTAAAATACTTATTTCTGTATAAATTTTCTTTGTTATAATTTTTAAATAAAGTATAAATAAGAGGCAATACAAATGTAGGATGATTGTCTTCAGTTTCCAGATATTCTAGAATATCTTCTATTCGCATCTCTCTAATTTTATAAACCTCAAAATAATCTTTAACTAACTCATGCTTCATATAATTATATTCAAAGCTTTATATTAATTACTTTTAATAGATTCTCTGTATACCCTTTTTATAGCGTCCAATCCAACAGTGGCGCACTTTACTCTAGAGATACTTATATCTCCTATACCAAGCATATTCTCAATGTCTTTCAATTCCATTTTTTGAATTTCCCTCAATGGTTTACCAATCAAAAAACTGCATAGTTTTGAAAGTGAAACTGTTGATATAACACAACCTTTCCCATCAAAAGAGGCATCTTTTACTACCCCATTTTCAACGTCTAAATAAATGGAAAACTTGTCGCCACATGACGGTGAGTAGCCATTTTCAGAATAATTATACTTGCTTGGTTTACCATAATGCTCCGGATTCCTGTAAAGCTCTACCAATTCATAAAATCTATCGTCTTCCATATTTCTCTGCTATGTTATTTAATTCATTTATGAAAGTATCTATTTCTTCCTTTGTGTTGTAAAAGTAAAGGCTTGCTCTTGCTGCCCCGTCTAATTTTAGTCTGTCTTCTATCAGCGGCTGAGCACAATGAAAGCCAGATCTAATGGCTATCCCTTTTTTATCTAATAGATAAGCAGTATCATGCGAATGCAAACCACTGACATTAAATGAGAAGATGCCACTGAATGCTTTACTTTTACCACTGTATACCTCTACGTTTTTAAGTTCTTTTGCTCTTTCATACAAGTAATTAGTAAGCTCATTTTCGTATTTTTCTACGTTTCCCATACCTATTTTATTTAGATAATCAATTGCTAGTCCTAATCCGTAAGCGCCCTCGACATTCTGTGTGCCTGCCTCAAATAGATTGGGAGCGTTTTCATAAATCACCTTTGATAAGCTAACATCCTTTATCATTTCGCCGCCGGTTAAAAATGGCTTTAAATTCTCTGCTATGTCTTTTTTTATGTATAAAACTCCTATCCCAAATGGAGCAAGCATCTTGTGGCCGGAAAATGCAATGAAATCCGCATCGATATCCTTAACGTCAAATGGCATGTGCGGGATGGACTGTGCAGCATCTATAAGAACTAAAGAACCCTGCTCATGCGAAATCCTTGTTATTTCTTTAACATCATTTATTGTCCCTGTAACATTTGAAGCATGCGTTACTGCAACCAACCTTGTGTTTTTAGGAAGCTGTTTATAATAATCCATATCTAATTCATAATCATCGGAAATTGAAACGATGTCAACGTTTATGCCCTTTTCTCTTAAACGAAGCCATGGAAGGAGGTTTGAATGATGCTCCATATACGTAGTTGAAACGTGGTCTCCTTCCTTAAATGGAAAAGCAAAGGAAACTAAGTTTATTGCTTCTGTAGCATTTCTTACAAAAACTATCTCTTCTGGATCGGCATTTATGAAGGCAGCAACTTTTTCTCTTGCACCATTATATGCTTTTGTGGCTTCTTCCGCTAAGCTGTGTATGCTTCTTATCGGATTTGCATTTATATTCTCATAAAAATACTTAATGCCATCTATAACTGCAGAGGGTTTCTGCGAAGTCGCTGCATTATCTAAGTATATCAATGGATTTCCGTTTATTTTCTTTGATAAGATTGGAAAATCTTTTCGTATTTTTTCTATGTCCATATTGTTCATAGCACTATCTAACCTTTATTATTTATAAATATAACACTGTTATATTAAGCTAATAAATCCATGACGAAAATTTTGCCGGTAATGTTTAAAGCAGCGGGATTTTGGAAGGCCTTTTTCATAGCCATCATAGTAAGTGTAAAGTCTGATTTCACCGCTTTTTTGAACTCTCCCGTATCGCCATTCATACCAGAAGGGATATCTATGCTTACCTTTTTGGCATTTGAATCATTTATTAAATCAATAATACCTGCAGTTAAATCAGGCAGGTCTCCATGAAAACCTGTGCCGAAAATGCCCACAACTAAAAGATCTGCATTATTTATCGTTTCTTTTGAATGTTCTAAGTTTACTGTATCAGAGACAAAACTTACTGGGATATCTTTTATGTCATTTATAAGATAAAGAAAGGTTTTCGGCCCTTCCTTCAATTCTTCCTGTTTTCCTACAATAATAACTTCTATATTAGGATGATTCAAATTGAATAGATGAAAGGCCGCAGATAAAGTGTCCCCGCCATTGTTTCCAGTTCCAGCTATGAAAACCGCCTTTTTGAACTCTATGGCGTTATGTATGAAATCGGCTACCAAATGACCGGCAGTGTCCATCATCTTCTCTTCAGTCATGCCCTTCCTTATGGCTTCCTCTTCAATCTTCTTTATTTCCGCTATGCTGTAATATTCCATTTTTATAATTAACATTTATTCTATAAATTTTTAGCCCTTAAAATTGCAGTTAAATGGCGATATGCAGGTAAACTGAAGCCAAATGTCCTACTAGGAAAGTGACAAATGCTGCAGTAAGGCTGAGTCCTAACGCCCTACCTATATACCTAAATACTTTTTCGTTTGAATTAAGGGCAATTATAAGTGAAGTAAGGGCAATTGCTATTGATGTTAAAACAACAGATATAACTAAATTATAATAAGTGTTTGATTTGATTATAGAACCTATAAGAAAACTTATCAAAGGAATTACCGCACCAAAAACGTAGAATACTCCCACGTATAATGCGTCTTTCACTGGATTAACTGGATTATTATTTTGATATATTTTGCCGTTGCCGCTTATGAAATTCATAAGAGGATTTTTCCTTTCCCTTTCAAGTACTTTATAGATAGGATCTTTCTCTTTCTTCAATTTCGAAATAAGGTCCTCTAAAGACTTATCGAAATTTTTATAGTTCAAAGAATGTTTTTCCAGATCCTCTTTTAATCTTTCTTTGGCAACCTGCAACTCCAATTCTAATCGGTTTATGCCATCAAACTCCAAATCTTTTTCTGACTTTGATGAAAGATAAGCACCAACGGCCATGGAGATGGTACCAGATAAACCAACTATTGTGCCGGCAACGGCTATAAGCAGGTTATTGTGTATAGCGCCTGTAAATCCTGCCACTGCTGCCAACACTTCAACTAAGCCGTCATTCATTCCAAAAACAACATCTCTTATATGAGATAAAACGCCACTTTCCCAGGATTCTTTTTTAAGAATCCTTTCCTGATATAATTCTTCAACTAAGTAATTCACCACCTTTTCTCTTTGCTTGTCTGGGATAACATCAAAAATTTTTGACAGATCAGAAACTTTTCTGTTTTCTAGCGAGTTAATTACGCTTAACGTAAGGCCGCTGCCAAAAAGCCTTCTAAGCAGAATAAAAAGAAAAAGCGAGAGTTTATTTCCATTTTCCTTCACAGGGATATTCAATTCATTATATATTTCAGTCCAGACTTTAATGTGCTTGACATCAAGTTCTTTAAGCTCCCTCAGCTTCTTTTTCAACTGCTTGTTTCTTTCTATCCTCTCTAGTTTTGAATATAATTCATAAGACAGTTTTTCAGAATTCAAAACTTTTTTTATTTCGTCTGACATACTAGATATTTACCAAACTTAACCTGTAAATCAACCAGTAAATGGATGTGTCGGTTTAGACTTGTCAAAAAATCCTTTGTATTTGTCCCAGATCTGTTGCCCAGCTTCTTGTGAAAGGATGTCTGTTATTGTTTCTGGTCGCATGAAAACCCCTTGAGATTGAACTAAGCCGTTAAAAAGAACTATGACAAAATCATTGTCTTTTGGATTCGCATTTCCTATCTCACAAGTTATTATGTTGTTGTCCCACATTTCTATGACTGCTTTGTGCTTTTTATCTAGGTTTTTTGAATCGTTTTTGTCAATAACTTTGACAATCCTTCCAATGTGATAAAACACCAATTCTTTTGCTTTTTTTTCTTCCACTCTAACAGACTATGGTTATTTTAATATTAAAACGCTATTGTTTCTATGGATGCCATTTATTTTGCATTGTTTATACCTGTCATTAAAATCAAGGAAAAATAATTTTTAAAATATAAATATGATTAAATGTATTACTAATTATGCTAACAACTGCGTCTGCAAATAAACATGAAAAAGCACGCCCAAACAAAGATATAGCTGCAGAACCGGGCAAAGAATTTGTGTTTAGATTAAAAGACGGAAAAGAAGTCGGTAGGGCCGGCACCTTAAACGGCTTTGAAGGATTAATAAGAACGCTACCTATAGAATCTTTGGAATTCCACAATAGTGGAAAACACTTTTCAGCTTGGCTACGCTACCTTAAACAAGACAGAATGGCAAATGCCTTTGATAGAATTGATTCTAAAGGCGAGAGATTAAGGCAAGAACTATTGGAAGCTATAAAACTCAATAGATTATAATTTGCAGTCTAGCCTGCCTTCATAACCGTGCGGATAATCTAACATAAAGATCTTTTTGCCATTTGATTTGCAAGTATAAATATAAAAAGGAATCGCTCCCGACCAGCCTTCATATTGCCTTTCACCGATTTTTACAAACCCGTTTAATTTTAGTTTTAAGGCGCTCAAATAACTTAGAGAGATGTCTTCTATCTTTTGAGTTTTGCGATTGTAGGCCTGTACTTTCAAGCCGTTTTTAGAAGTTTTATCTAATAAAGTCTCAAGACCATTGTCATACAAGTCCCTTCCTTTGACCATAGAGTTTCATGAAATGAGGTAGTATTTAAGCTTTTAGTTTATGCTTTTGTTAAGTAGTAATATTTAACTCCTCTTTTATTATCATCTCTGCCTTGTTTATTATAGATGGGGAAAATGCAATGTTTAGTTCTCTTGTCCGGCCATATCTGCCATGGCTCTTTATTCTAGACATAACCAAAGAATTGTAATCCATGTCTGCGATTAAGTCAGAAACTCTTCTAAAAGTCAATTTTTTAAGTCCAAACTTTTCGGAAAGCTTAAGGTAAGTATCATAAACCTCTCCACTGTATACTCTGCCCATTCTTTTGTTCCTTGCAACCGATATGATAGACAGTAGTACACACTTGCTCTGTCTAGTCATCGACTTAATCATACCTTCAGTTATATTTTGCTCAAGATCTTCGGCCGCGTTATCTAGTTCTTCTTCCGTTATGACTGACTTGCCAAGTTGTTGTGTCCTTTCCCCTGCAACCTTTAATAAATCTAGGGCCTTTCTTATATCCCCGTGCTCTTGTGCGACCATCGCTGCACATTTCCTTAAAACACCTTCACTTATCGCATTTTCATAAAAGGCCTCTTTAGAACGATTTAACAATATATCAAATATTTCTTCTGCATTATAGGGCCTGAAGATTATTTCAACGGGGTTTAAAGAGCTCCTTACTCTTTGATCCAGAGAGGCCTTTAAGTCAATATTGTTTGAAATACCAATTATAGAAATCTTTGCATGCTTAAGAGACTCGTTTAGTCTAAGAAGACTGTATAGCACGCCATCACCTGCATGCTGTATCAGTTTCTCTATCTCATCTAAGATAAGAATTAAATAGGTGCTTTCGGCATCTATTATTTTTACAAGCCTTTTGTACAAACTGTTTACTGAAAGGCCGCTCTCAGGAACATTTATATTAAAAACAGCACATAGATTAGCTATCAATCTGTATTCTGTATTGTTGTTTTCTAACCTACAATTCATATAAACAGGAAGCACGTTTACTTTTTTCTCTTCTGCTGAGCTAGCTAATTTCTTGCCAACGTACTTTGTAACTAATGATTTACCAGTTCCTGAAAAGCCATAAACCAGAACATTAGAAATACCTTCAAACAGCAAACTAGGGGCCATAATCCTTGATAATGCCGCTATTTCAGTATTTCTATGCGTTATTTCATCAGGGACAAAGGAAGAAGATAAAACTTCTTTGTTCTTAAAAATGCGCTTGCTTGTAAGAAATTCATTGAATATTGCAATTGGATCCACACTGCTTATTTTATCAGTATTTGTTTTTTGAAAAGGATTGTTCTCGGGTTGAAAAGTTTCCATATCTTAGTAAATTATTGTGTATTTCTTTATTTAAATACTATTAGTAATTTTAGTTATATAACTTTATTTAAATAACTCTATTTAACTAATAATACAGAGACACCCTAGTTTCTTATGGAAAATTAATCAAAGAAAATACAAATCATTATAAACGTTATTTATTATTATATATTCTATATGGAATTATAATAAATATAATAATAAGTCTTCCATAAGAAATATGGGTGTGTTCCATGAGAAAATTTTTCTGTTTAAAGATGACGCTATTACTTTAATTACAAAGCAAATCATCTCCACTGGAAATGTGGGTGTCTCTTATAACCTTATATATTATATGTTTTACTACTTTATAACCGCAATTAAATAGAAAAGTTTAAATATGAGTGTTTTCTAAAAAATTAAATCAAAAAATATGACAAGTAAAAATATAAGTAAAATAATTAGTTTTGTAATACTCTTAATAGTAATACCTATTTTACTTTTAAGTTTCGGAAACAGTCATGCTCTTTCTTGTTATAATCAAAATATAACTTTAACAAATTCTTCTGATTTTATTTGTACTTATCAGTGGGCAAATGTTGAAAGTCCTGTTTCTTTAGTCAATAGCAATATCTCTGCAAGGGGCCTGTTCATAAATAATACTTTCAGTATTACTGGAAATTCTACTTTGAATATAAGTACCTTAATAAACAAAGGCAATACTACAATAAATGCAACTTTATCTAATGGCAAGGTTCTTGAAAATTATGGCGCATTAACGTTTGAAAAACCAGTTTTTATAAATTTTACCTATTTCTTAAATAATGGTATTTTTACAGATAGAGATTACTTGAATAATGGTGGTTATTCAAATGACTATTCTGTTTGTAGTGGTCAAAGTTATTTATTTTCATATGGCGGTAGTGGTGGCGGAAGTTTAGCTAATTCCAGTGCATGCAATGGCGGAAGCACATTAGCAAACGGCGGCCAGGGTCAAGTAACTAGTTATATAAACAAAAAAGTGTATCCTCCCATAAACAGTTCCGGTAATCATGTTTATTCTGCTCTTTATAATTATT
>JAKAAG010000011.1:27816-35628 GCA_021797085.1 Nanobdellota archaeon | reverse complement strand
GATTATTTGCTTAAATTGGAGAAAACCTCGAAAAGACTTGAGATGATAGATATACTTTCGGAAGTCTTTTCAAAGACAAAGAGCGATGAAATAAACTATACTGTAAATTTTATACAAGAACAGCTACTACCTCCTTTTTATGATATTCAATTAGGTATAGCCGATAGGATGGTAGAAAAAGCCATAGCTCTTGCATACAATAAACCAGCCTCTAGGATACTGGAAGAATACAAAAAAGTGGGTGATCTGGGAGAGATAGCAGAAAAGGAATCAAATACTTCTAATAACCAGAAAATGGATATTACAGAGGTATACAGTAAACTTTTGAAGATAGCGAAGATTTCAGGGGAGGGAAGCATCGATGAAAAGATAAAGGAACTGTCAGACCTTATTGCTAATATCTCTCCGATAGAGTCTAAGTTTGTTATACGTTTTGTGATGGGAAAATTGCGTTTAGGCGTCGGAGAAGCAACCATAATGGAGGCTCTATCAAAAGCAAGAACTGGCAGTAGGGAATTCAAGTCTAACATAGAAAGAGCGTTTAATCTTTGTTCTGATCTAGGTTACGTTGCAGAAGTCCTTTATTCAAAAGGGAAAGAAGGGATAAACAAATTTGAGATAAATGCGATGAAGCCAATAAGACCTGCATTAGCAGAAAGATTAGGCTCTTCAAAAGAGATTTTGGAAAGGATGGGTAAGTGTGCGATTGATCAGAAGCTAGATGGCTTCAGGGCACAAGTGCATAAGAAAGACAAAGAAGTAAGGGTTTTTTCCAGAAACTTGGAGGACATAACGCATTTTATGCCAGAGATAGTAGAGGAAGTAAAGAGGATAGACTGCCAAGATCTAATAATAGATGGTGAAGCCTTAACATATGATGAAAATACAAATGTTCTATATCCCTTTCAGATAACAATACAAAGGAAGAGGAAACACAATGTTGAAGAGATTTCACAAGAATTACCATTGAGGCTTTTTGTTTTTGATATAATGCTTTTCAATAAGAAAAGTCTGATAAATGAACCGTATATAGAAAGAAGAGGAATACTCGATAAATTGTTTTCGAATACAAAGACTATATCAAAGACAAAAATGATAGTAACCGATGATGAAAAGGAAATAGACAAGTTCTTTGACCTTACCATTGAAGAGGGCTTAGAGGGGATAGTTGCAAAACGTTTAGATTCACCATATTCTGCAGGTGCTAGAAACTTCAACTGGATAAAAATGAAACGGTCATATAAATCAAAATTAAATGACACCATAGACCTTGTAATCTTAGGGTATTTCAAGGGCAGAGGACAAAGGGCAGGTTTTGGTTTGGGGGCGGTATTGGCAGGGGTATACGACTCAAAGGAAGACAAATTCAAAAGTATAACTAAAGTAGGTTCTGGTTTCTCAGAAGAGCAGTTTAAGCAGCTTTTTAAAATACTGAATGAAATAAAGGTAGACAGTAAACCAGCAAGAGTTGATAGCATAATGCAACCAGATGTTTGGGTTGTTCCAAAATACGTGATAGCGGTAAAGGCAGATGAAATTACAAGAAGTCCAACACATACTGCAGGGATGAAAGATGGCATAGGCTATGCACTTAGATTTCCGAGAGCAGTGTCTTTCATACGCACGGATAAGAAGGCAGAGGATGCGAATACTGTAAAAGACATAGTTGAAATGTACGGCCAGCAGAAAAACATAAGCATTAAAACTTAGGAGTGCATTGATGGTAATATGCTTTTAAATGAAGGTAAGGATTCGTTTTTGGAGGAGGTAGTGAGCTTTAATGACGCCAAGTACACTATAGTACCAGTGCCATTGGATATAACGACAACATACCTAAAAGGAACAAAATTCGGCCCGAGGTCTGTCATTGAAGCATCACGTTCTCTGGAAAATTACGATTTTGAGCTCGATTATGAGCTTAAAGATAAGATATTCACTCTTAATGAACTTGAATTAAGCGGAGACATAAGAAACGCAATGGAAGTAATAAATTTGAGCACATCAGACCTTGTTTCCGCAGGCAAGATCCCAATATTGATAGGGGGAGAGCATACTGCCACCTACGGGGCCTCTTTGGCTTTCGGAGAAGACGTCGAATTCGTAATATTTGATGCGCATGCTGATTTCAAACCAGATTTCTTAAAGTTGGAGATAAACCATGCTAGTAATTCAAGGTTAGTTAATCTTAGAAATAATGTTTCTTTGATAGGTGTAAGAAGCTTGAATTTAGAGGAAAAGGAAGAGCTGATAAAAAGAAAACTGTTAGTAATAACAAAGGACAAAGTAAATGACGATAAAAGCCTGAATTCATTAATTGATTTAATAAGAGGTAAGAAGGTTTACATTAGCATTGACATGGACGTTTTTGATCCTTCTATAGCGCCAGGGGTCGGAACGCCGCAGCCTAATGGGATACTTTACAGTGATTTTCTTAGTTATGTTTCTGCTATAATAAGAAACTCGGCTTTAGTAGGTATGGATGTAATGGAAACTAGGCCATTAAGCGATAACAATATAACAGAGATACTAGCGGCAAAATTAATAATAGATTTAGTTTCTTTGAACGAGCTTAAAAACAGGCATTAATCATATGTGGGTGGCGCTTATTACCAATCCACCTACAGATGCAAATACCAATGTCACTATAAACGCTATCAATATATATAGTACTATTGAAATAAGAAGCATTGATGCCATTGTGTCTCTCATCAGTATTCTATCACCTGGCTGTGATATGGTTGATACTGCGTACCCAATTATAAGGCTTAGGCTTACAATATATATTCCGATTATAATCTGGAAAGTGTACAAAGGTATTGCCCCCCCGCTTAGATTAAATAAACTGAATGCAAATGGAACTACTGATGAAACACTGCTGCTTGATGATGTACTTGCAGCACTTTGTATTGAGTTTATACTTCCCGAAAGCGAAGTAAGCACAGTACCTATCAATGTTGTTAACCCAACTACTATTCCTGCCATTGCCGGGCTTATTAATCCAACTTCTACACGCATTCCGGAAGTAACCTCCTCTAGAAGCGATCTTACTTGCTCCTCTATTCTACGTAAGTTTGCAAGATGCTTTGAAACATAAGCTGTGGCTACTGAAGCGTTTCTCACGCTTTTTGCCGCAGATGAAAGGAAGATCTTTGTAGACGCTAGAATCATCGGAGAAGGGAAAAAGCGAGTAGAACCATTCGTTGCATTGAAAAAGGCATCCTTTAAAGACATGCCCAATTTTCTAATGTTGTTGATTGTTACATCAAAGAATTCTGAAACAGGGGTGTCTTTCATGTTCTCTTCTACCTTTACAAGTGTAGCTTCCGGAGGGTAACCCTGTGCAAGGAAAGAGCTCATTTGTGACATTGCAGCACCAAAAGAGGACTCTATTGAGTTTAATTCTTCTTCGGTTTCTTTAAGCTGGATAACAGAAAGTTTAAGGTAAACCACTATTGAAAACCCTATCGCTGCAGTTATAAACATTGAAACATATATTTGAGTCGGGCCGAATTTTAAAAGCAAGGGGTAAAGGAAGTAAACTGGAAGCATGAAAAGAATGAATATAAGTATAGCAGGTAAAAGCGCGCTTATGCTGACGTTTTTCTTTCCCATCTTTATAAAGAAATTTCCAACTTTAGGTATATTTGGTATGTTGTTTATATCTGGTGCTCCGAATCCGCTTGGTCTTGTTAATAACTTATTTCTTATCAAGAAATAGACCATCAAAGGCAATCCAACATCATACATCAATGCAAGCAGTAAACCGAAATCTGGGACCGCAACAAATGCCATTAGCATAGGAGCTAATACTAGTCCTAAAACTGGAAGTACCATCCCTATCATATATATTGTGTTTAGGGGCTCTTTTAATGATGAAGCGTATTTTGTCATTGCTTCAAAGGTGCCACCCAGTATCCTATCAGAAGCTTCGTCCAGTAATCCCAATCTTGCTTCTTCTGTCTCTTGCGAAGTCGAGCTTTCTATAAGAAAAAGTGCATCTGTAAATGCCGGGCTCGATTTCGCCCATCTTTTTGAATAGTCATCCAAAGCTTCTTTTATATTGTTGTATTTTCTTGCTGCTGTGTCCCATATTAGCTTTTTTAAATCAAGCGCCAAGTAACTTGTAAGGTTATCTGAAGCGAACTGTATGGCCCCCTCTAAATTTGGAGTCTGTCGCATAAATATAACCATGTAAAGAATCATAGTAACAAGATCACTCGAAGACTTACTTAATCTAACAGTCATTTGTTGCTGTGGAAAAATCTGCACGCCTATAAAGGAGATAACACCCAAAAACATAAGTACTAAGCCAGCTATAATCTGACCCAAAACAAGAAGTATCACTCCTAAAAACATCAAGGCTACCAGCATGAATATTCCAAAACCGTATAACTGTTTTGCATCAAAGTCGTATCCAAGCAGGTAAAGTAGGGTATTTATCTTTTTTTCTTGGTCTTTGTTTATATTAAACTTTATTACCTTGCCTATTGTATCTGCGCCGAAGTTTATTATTTTTGAAAAGTTTGTTGGGTTCTTTTCCTTGAATATTTTGTATTCAAGAGACCTTAATTCTTCTCTGACATTCTCATCCTTTTTATATAAATCGCTTGGAATTAGATTTTCTTTTGTATAGTATGTATCTATAAAGTTTTTATCTATCCTCACAGAAGGCACAACCTCCTTTACTTTTTGCTTCTTAGCCATAAATCAAATAAATTTACAATATTTTTTCTTTCTGCAGTTCCATATTCCTCTCTTAGCTTGCTTATTATATCATAATATTGGTCTATTGCTGCGGAGGTAAATTCGGCTTCTAATAATGATGGATTATTAACCTTGTTTGCATAATTGGATAAGGCATCAAGTACATCCCCTCTTGCTCTTATATTTTCAAGTACAGCGTCCCAGTTACCTGCCCAATCCTCTACTCTTGATGCTATCTCCTTTATAACATAGCTATTACCTTCTAATAAATCGTTTGATGGGTCTAGACTGTCTCTGTGTATATCATATTTAACTAAATCTACGAACCCATTTTCATATTGGGGGTCTTCAGTCCAGTCCTTTCTTACCTCAGTTATATTAAGAACTCTTCTCCTTTCGCTTAGCCTGTCTTCAGTTCTTATTTTATTAACAGAAACTATCAAATCCGTCGCTTTGAAACTAGTTCTTGGAACATTTAGGTCGTTTACAACCCTATCAAATACGCCGTAGGGGTTTTCACCATGTATTGTGCCCATAACGGTGTTTGAAAGTGCACCTACGCGCATTGCTTCATACAATGCCTTTGCTTCCGTGCTTCTTACTTCTCCTACGATCAATGAGCTGTCTCCAAGCCGTAGTGTTGTTCGTATACCTTCGTCTGCACTCATTTCTGCTCTTTCACCGGTTATTGCGCTTTGCACTTTTAATGACAGCATATCATATCCTAATTTGACAAATGAATCGGTAGGAATCTCTAAAGTGTCTTCAACTGTTATTATTCTGTATCTTTTCATTAGCAGTAGCATCAAAGCCGTTAACATTGACGTTTTACCGGCTCCACGTGTACCGCTTATAAGGATTGTTCTTGCGCCTTCTACACAGAACCAAAGCAGACCGGCTGCAAAAGGTGATATCATTTTATTGTTTATGAATAGTGGCATTGTCCATGGTTTTTCTCTGTGCCTTCTGAATGCTATACTTATTCCTCCTGGAGAGAGAGGTCGCTGGGCTATTGCAACTCTTGACCTAAACATGTCCGTTATTAGTTCTGTATCAAGTACGGGATGGCCTTCATCAAGGGCTCTTCCTGACATTAACCTAAACCTAGAGGACCAAGCATCAACTTCCTTTGCATTTGGTATGATGTTTGAAGCGCATTCTCCGTATTTTGAATGCTTAACAAATATCGGAGATTTGCTGATAGGGGAATTTATGTATACATCCTCTACCATGTCATCTGATAAGACTATTTCTGTCATTCCGAAACCCACGGTTAACCTAACTAGTATTCTTGCGAGTTTGTCTATATCTTTAAAACTTAAGCTGTATCCATTTTTACTGCTTATCTCTGCAATCATGTCCTTGCTTATTTTGAAGAACACATCTCTCATCCTTAAAGGGTCAGTAAATTCATTTTCTTGCGGCCTATAATCTATCAAATTATTCCTTACCTGATCCAATATATCATATTCTTCTACATTAAGAAGTAATTCTGGGGGAGAAAGATGATACAAGTACTGCGACATCCCAGGTATACGGTATATAGTTACTTCTGTCTGGTCCTCATCTCCTAATCTATAATTCTCAAGTTCTACCGCGGAAAGTGGCGGCTCTGACATTATACGGGTATATGTAAAATTTGGCCTTATAAGTGGCTTGAATATCGCTCTGTACGGTTGCCTATCCCCTATTTTATAACCTAAAATAAGGTTTAAGTTTTTGTTTACTATCCGGATTTCTGCTATCTGTGCTATCAGAGCTGAGAACTTTTCTAGAAAATTGGAAAATAATTGCGAACCATTATTTTCTTCCTTTACTTTAAACTCTCTCAAAAATCTTAACCCAAGTACATAAGCACCTAAAGGGTCTCTTTTTAGGCGATTAAACAATATATAATTAAATTTCGATACCTCTTCGGGGAAATTTTTCTGTATATCACTGTCGAAAGGCTTTGACAGATCTGATTCGAGTATAGCCTTATACCGGTTTGCAAGATCATTTAGCAGATTTGTCTGATCTTTTGTGTATATATAATTTCTATCGCTTACAATTGTAAGCAAGGTTATATCACCGGATTCTATTATTGCATTGATTATTTTTTCAAATATCTCTTCATTGTCTTCGGGGTTTGGGTAAAGGACATCCAAAGGCACCTTGTATGTGAGCGCTATCTCACCCTCCTCCCTAGAAACAGAATAATCCTTGTTTTTTAATTCCATTATTACTATTATATTATTATTTGCAAGCTTTTATTTATGTTTTTTACCGTATTTTCTGTGTCTTATCTGTTCCAATAAAAGCAAAATCACTAAAATTACCATTATTATACCAATGATTATGTATAATTCGTATAATCCTGCGGTAATTGATAGAGTACTTGAAAGCGTATTCAGGTTATTAAAAAAGAATTTTGAATTATAAGCAATTACGGTTGCATTATACGTTTTCTGTGGTAAATTTGCAAATGTAACTCCTCCCAATACATTTGTGTAGTTTTTGAAAGATACATTATCAACTTTTATAGTTACACTGGCTCCTACGACCGGTATGCCTAATATTGTTACCACCTTTATGTTTATATTTGACACTGGGATGGTAACATTTAAATTGCTATCTGAGTTCGTTTGTAGTGTTCTGTTTATATTCAAATTTACACCGTCATAACTTGCGTTTATAATTGCAATTTCGTTGTTTCTTGGCGCCCAAATATAATAATTTTTGTATTTTTCAGTTATGTTCTCAAAAGACATATAAAAGTAGGAAGGTTTAATTGTTGCTCCTTGAATTGATAAAAAGTTTATAGTGTAATTGAATTCTTTTATGAAATTTACAGTTATAGTATTTTTAAAGTTATTTGTAATGTTCTGGGTTATATACCTGTTACCGTCTATTATTTGTGGCTTTGTGTGGATGTAAATGTAAGAATTATTGCTGGAGTAAATATACCCGTCATTACTTACTAAGGAATAGACTTTTTTAATGATTTTTGATAAGGGAGTAGCAGTATAATAGGAAACATTTGCTAATAGCCCGCCTGTTCCATTTAAAAATTTAAAAGTCACTTTTGGATCTTTTATCCACGAAAAACTTACATTGAATGGAGATAAT
>JAKAAG010000011.1:0-27716 GCA_021797085.1 Nanobdellota archaeon | reverse complement strand
GATTTTTGATAAGGGAGTAGCAGTATAATAGGAAACATTTGCTAATAGCCCGCCTGTTCCATTTAAAAATTTAAAAGTCACTTTTGGATCTTTTATCCACGAAAAACTTACATTGAATGGAGATAATGCCTTTATTGTATAATCGCTAGTTTGTAACAATGTTCCGTTGTCTATGTTGAAACCCAACAGCACTTCTTGATACTGGGAATAGTTTTCCAATTTTTGTGTAGAAATTTTTAAAGTGCTGCCATTTCTTATGTATTCACTCCTGTTGTTTACACCATTGTACCTATATTCATTTATAAGGAAATAGACTGAAAAATTGATGTTTATTGTGCCAGATTGGTTTATAAAAAATGACACGGTATGATTGCCGGTATTCACAATCCCAGACATAGAAGTAAACAGAATCTCTGTGTTTGAACTAATATTCTGGGAATATGCAGCAATATCTACTTTTTGACCAAATGCGAATTTTAAAGTAGTTGATCCAGTGTAATTTTTACCATTTATACTAAAGATACCGTTTACTGGGTCATTAAAATATACCTCGTAAGTAGTATTCGAAAGCGCTTCTACCAACTGGTATACTTTTGGAGAACCTAACCCAGTTACTTCATTGTATTTTCCATCTGCGCAGTATAAACCATTACAGCCACTTGTTATGTTGTTAAAGACAACATCCCCAATGCTATTAAATATGCCATAAAGATGGTTATTAAGGTATCCTTCGTCACCACGCAGATTTTGGTTTATTAATGAGTCAATTGCGGCCCAGGATGGAGCTGCCAAGCTTGTTCCATAAAGTGCGGTCCAGCCCGAATTAGCATATACACAAAGAGGGGTCCCCGCGTCAAATGCAACGTCTGGTACCATTCGATAAGAGCTTATATCTGGTTGAAATGAAGGTCTGGCAAAAAACTGACTTTCCCCTCCCCCACTTCCGTTCCAGCCTATCTCTGATTTGTAATCTCCATTTGAGTATATTGACAGAGTTGTTCCTCCTACCGCTATAACATTCGGGCTAGAAGCTGGAAAGTTAACATTTGGAGTATTATAAGAATTATACGCCCCAGTGTCACCACTTGCTACGAATACATTTATGCCGTAGGACTGCGCGGATTGAAATATGGGATTTAAGTAGTTTATAGACTGTTGGCTGTACTCAAGTTCTGATGATCCCCAGCTAAGTGAGATAGTGTTTGCAGGAACATTACTTACTGTATAGTTCACGGTCTGGAAAAGCCAAGAGTCATTTGGAGCTACAATCAAGTATATTTTTGCGCCCGGTGCCAAGGAATGAGCAACTTCTACATCTAAAGCAGTTTCATATGTCCAGTTAATCGGATAAGAACTAGGGCTTCCAAAGGGTTCTTCTATTATAAGGTTAGACCCATTCGTAAGCGCATTTAACCCGTAATATGAATCAAAGGCGTTTACGTCCTGCTGCAAATCAGGGTCACCATGTGCTACCACTATAGCAATGGCTTGACCGCTTCCGTTTATATTTAGATTATATAGAGGTAAAAAATTATAAGCAGTTCTAAGGTTTTGAGGCGTTAAATAACTGCAAACTTGATTTTGCAGTGGCACTTCTTGGAAATTTAAATTTATCCCTTTGGACCCATGCGTTATCGATACCGACAATAACAGTATCATTAAAATAAGTAGGGGTATAACCTTTTGCATAGGCTAGTAAAACAGTGGCTAAATTTAAAATTATTGCAATTTCGGATATAGAAAAAGTTAAATACTAAGCTATTTATTGAAACTAAATGAAATTACCAAGCCAGGTTAGAAGATACTGCAGATTCTGCAAAGAACATACCCTACAAAAAGTGGTACAGGTAAAGGGTGGTCAGAGAGGAACATTGACTGCAGGTAGCCGTAGGAAAGGCTGGAATCTTGAGCACGGTTACGGTTCTACTCCTTACCCAATGTTTGAGCATGCAAAGAGGCTTGGCATAAAACAGTCAAAGAGGATAGACTTAAGGTATAAATGTACAAAATGCGGTAAAATGACTACCCAGAAAAGGGGTAAAAAAGCAAAAAAGTTGGAGATAAAGTAAAATGGAAGAAATCATATTCAGGCCATCAGAAGGCAAATTTTCAAAAGTAAGATGTAATAAATGCAAAAATGAGCAGGTAATATTTACAAAAGCTTCTACAGAAGTAAGGTGTTTGGTATGCAATGAAGTGCTTGCAACCCCTACTGGTGGGAAGGCCAAGATACTGGCAGAAGTAATCGAGAACTATTCTTAGTTTTTAATCTTCCGTTTTAAGAGCAAGCCTTTACAGTAATCTCTGTAATGTTTATATATCACAGGCTAATTTAAAAACTTATGGACGTATACGAAGCTATAACTAAAAGGAAAACTGTTTATTCCTTTTTGGATAAGGACGTAAGCGAGGATATAGTACTTAAATTAATAGATTCTGCGGTTAGGTCTCCGACAGCAGGAGGGATAAGAGAGTACGAGTTTATTATAGTGACCAATGCAGACTTAAAACAAGAGATAAGCAAAATTTCTCTTACACCCCACATAGACTCTGCGCCGCTCATAGTAATAGTGATCTGCGACAAGTCAAAGATGGATGCAGTGTTTGATGAAGAAGACAGCGAAACGTTCTGTGTTGAAAATGCGGCGCTTGCAATAGAAAATCTGCTCCTAATGGCAAGCAGCTATGGATTGGGGAGTGCATGGATAGCAACTCTGCAACAGGAAGAAATTAAAAAACTTTTAGCTATACCTGAAAAATACAAAGTAAGGGGAATTATACCAATAGGGTACATAAAGGAGGATGGAGAAGTGAAAACCGGTGGGCCAAAGGTAGATTTAAGCAGGATAGTACATATAGAAAAGTTTAATAGCAATGCAGATTAAAATATAAAAATATGTTAAATAAAAAAGCACAGACAAGGATGCCTTCCTCCTTTGGGGGATTAGTTCAGTACTACTCAGATTATAAGAGCAAAATAACCATAAAGCCAAGGACTGTAATAATTTTTGGTATTATCTTAGTTATAGTAGTAGTTGGAATAAAGTTGGCATTTGGCAGTTAAAAAATAAAAAAGCAGTTTTTGAGTCCGAGTATGCAAAAACTGCCTTTCAATAAAAAAACTCATATCCCTTTCTAATTTTGTTTATATTAAAGTATTTGCTGGAAACTATTGGAAACAGTTAACTCTCCAATTTTTCTATAAAAGTATCTATGTCTTCACCTTCATCTTCAGATATTATCTTTTTAGGGGGAAGTACCACTGTTCTACCCCTGCTGAAATGCACAACAAGTCTGAAAGGAAAGCCGGCATATTTGTCTTCCATATAGCCATAATAGTAAAATTTATGCTTGTTTGTAGATTTAATCTGCAAAAAAATGCAGATTCCATTTTTAAATGCTATTATATCATATTCCCCTAAACTTCCGCCAGCTCTTACTACCTTCCAGCCCCTCTTTACGAAATTTAACTTTACGTTCCTTTCAGCACGATAACCCTTCATTTTGTTAAACATTTTTACAGCCTCTTTACTTTATTCACTCTTCCTTCCTGCTTTATTTTTAAAAGTTTGTAATTTGTTAACTTCGACAGGATTTTGCTGACCTTTATCTTCGAGAAACCTGTCTTTTTTATTATGTCTGCCTGGTAAGTAAAGCCTGTTTTGTTAACAGCGGCCAAAACCGCCTTCTCATCACGGTTCAATAAACCTATGATAAACTTTTTATTTGGTTTTTTCTTCGGTTTATTCAAGGAACTTCTTTTAGATTTTCTGTGGTAAAAGTACCAAATTATTGCAGCTGCAAAAAATACAATTATAGGAATAATGATATAATATAAATAATAATTTTGATTAGAAGGTTTCTTACTTACTAATTTTAGGTTATACTCGATTGTAAAAGGCAAATCTATGTAATACCCTGTAATATTTGGGTAGCTTTGGTTTATTAAATTCCATGACACTTCAAAATGGTTGCCAATGGATGTTATAGTTGAGCTTGGGGCATCATATGCATCGCTTGGTATATATGCTCCGCTCGGCAGGAGCATTTTTATGCTCAATGAGCGGGTAAAGCTGGATGGAAGAAAGAACATTGTTGAATTAAACGAGCCGTTTACAACGCTATAATTTTGATAATATCTGTATTGTAAGTTTATCGGTGTACCTGGCGTTATGTTGTATAAACCTACTAGTATGCAGCCATTTGAAACTGAAAAGGTATGGCAGTCCGTAGAGGGATAGACATTAAACTTTAGTCCTCCTAAGACTGTCAAGTTAAATATATTCGAAGGCAGACTTATATTGAATTCAGAAGCAGATGTATTATATACTGTCAGGGTATACTGCACAGTTGAGTATGAATAAAAATTTGAAGTCTGTGTTACGTTGTCAAATATACTTACCTGAGAATATGGCTGCGCATTGGCCTTTCCCACCATAATTAAAACTATAAATACTGCAAGTAACAAGATAACGTATCTAAATTTATTTCGTTTCATAGTCATGATTTAATACATTTTACACTATAATATAATAAACTAAGCTTTAAATATAAAAAAGTAATAAATGATGAGATATGAGAACTGCCAAATACGGTGTAGGTGTAAGGAAAAGGATCGATGCAATAAAACAGCAGAGATCTGAAAAGTATGCCTGCCCTAGGTGTAAAAAACTTTCGATAAGGCGTCAGTCCTCAGGCATATGGAAATGCAAACATTGCGGATTGGTAATTGCAGACAATGCCTATAACTTAAGTTCAAAGGTGATATAAGATGTCAAAATACAAGTGTTTCAATTGCGGAGCTACTGTAGATTCATCAGAAGTAGGAGATATAGTTAGGTGTCCTTATTGCGGCGGTAGAATTTTAATAAAGAAAAAGCCCGAAGGAGGGCATCATGTCAAAGCAAGATAATCATTTTAGTGCCAGTATAAGGTTAAAGCTTGATAGAAATCTAATGCGTAGTCTTTTCCATGCATTATCTTACAATATAACAAATGATCGAAGAGTAAATGCACAAATTAAGTTAAGCTTCAACGAGTTGGACATTTCCATAAATGCAAATGACTTTAATATGCTTCTTGCAGTAAACAACAGTATAATGCAATCATTAAAAATGCTGGAGACCATAAATCAATATGAATGAAGAAGAGTTTGAGGAACTTAGACAGCGTTTGCAGGTTGAAACAACGCAGAAACAGACATTGCAACTGCAGTACAATGAATTAAAGCGTACAATAGAAGAGGTTGAAAAAACACATGAAGGTTCTGACCTATTTCAACTATCGGGCCAGATATTAATCAAAAAGGATAAAAATGAAATATTAAAAGACCTTAAAGAAAAATCTGAGATAATAGATTTTAGATTAAAGGCTTCGTCTAAGTCAATAGATGAATTAACAAATAAACTGCAAAGCATACAGGACAAGGACAAAAAAGCGCAGTAAGTGCAAATGGCAAATATTTTTATTGATTGAAAACAACAATAAACATATGTTCGATTTTGTTACTTTAGGTTCTGCAACGAAAGATACATTTCTGTTCTTAGACAAAGCGTTACTTAAACCCGGAGTGAACAAGCATTTTCTTGAGATACCCACCGACAAGAAAATAGACGTGAACAAAGTTCTTGAATTCAGCGGAGGAAGCGCGACAAATGCAGCATCTACATTTTCTGCTTTCGGCAAGAAATCTGCCGTTATAGCAAAGATAGGGAATGATGAATACGGTCAGTTTGTAATGAATGACTTGAACAAAAGGAGGATCAGCACAGAACTAATAAAAGTATCCAGTGGAGAAACACCTTTCTCAAACATAGTTGTATCATCAAGCGGCGATATGATTTTGTTGATACATCGGGGCATAGAAAGTACACTCTCATTAGAAGATATACAGCTTGATTTTAAGTCGAAGTGGCTTTATATTGGGCCTTTACCCACTAAAAATACAGACCTTCTTTTTAACATTTTGAAGTTTGCTAAAGCAAATGACATGAAAACCGTTCTTAATCCCGGTTCGGTTGAGTTGAATTTAAAGCTAAAGAAAATGGCTCCGTTGTTAAAGTATGTAGATATAATAAGCATGAATGACGATGAAGCTAAAACTTTTGTAGGATATGCAAATGATGTAAACAATCTTTCCAAATTATCGGAATATGTAAATGAGATAGCCATAATAACAAAAGGGGATAAGGGGTCGCTTGTTTTATCCAAAGAGAATCTTTACATTGCCAATACTTTCAAGGCAAAACAGATAAATTTCGTCGGCGCGGGAGATGCGTTTTTGTCAGCATTTGTAAATGCTATCGATGATGAAAAGGACATAGAACAGGCTATAACAGCAGGAAGTTTTAACGCCAGCAATGTTATACAGAAATACGGAGCAAAAGAAGGAATAACTGGCAAATACCCTCCTGAAAATATGAAATTAAGGATAGCAAAGAGCAAGATAACTATATAATAAATAAATGTTTGCAAATAGTATGGAAAAATTGCCATTAAGAGGAGTATTTCTAGCCTATGATCACGGGCTGGAACACGGCCCAACTGATTTTAACGAGCTTAACGTTTCTCCAAAATACATAGTGGATTTAGCAAAGAAGGCTGAAGTGGATGCACTAATACTTTTGAAGGGAAGCGCAATGCACTATTACAATAAAAAAGAAATAAACATACCTTTGATACTTAAGCTAAATGGCAAAACAAGGTTATATGGGGGGGAGCCATTCTCAACTCAGAGCACCAGCGTTTCCGAGGCAGTTAAACTAGGAGCGGCCGCTGTCGGTTACACAGTGTACTGGGGAAGCAAATACGAAAAATACATGGTAAGGGAATTTGGAAAAATAGAAGAAGAAGCGCATTCTATCGGTTTGCCTGTAATAATGTGGTCGTATCCAAGAGGCAAAAATATACAAGATGATGAGTCTCCCGAGATAGTTTCTTATGCAGCAAGAGCAGCCTTTGAGATGGGGGCAGACATAGTAAAATTGAAGTATCCAAACGACGATTCAAAATTAGAGTGGGTTGTAAAATCTGCGGATAAAACAAAGGTTTTTCTAGCAGGAGGCAAGAAATTGGATACAGAAAATATAGAGCAACATGTTAAAAAAGCAATTGGTGCCGGATTCAGCGGAATAGCAATAGGTAGAAATATCTGGCAAAGTGATAACCCTGTAGAAAGAATAAAGGAAATAAAAAGCGTATTGAAAGATTAATGGCAAAAGGCAAATTATGCATAGATATCGGCGGCACAAAAATTATATTCGCAATAATTGACAGGCCAGGACACATAATTAAAAGCAAAAGGATAGACACCCCTAAATCAAAGGACTTGTTCCTAAAAGCATTGAGTGACAATGTAAAGGATTACTTGGAATTTTCTAATGGCGTAATCAACATTTCTATAGCAGGCAGGGTTGATAATGCCGGTAAAGTAATGTTCTCACCAAATCTACCAATATTGGGCTTTAATTTTACTGAGTTCATGAAGAGCTTTTCAAGAAAAGTGACAGTAGAAAATGATGGAAACTGTTTTGGTATATATCAGTTGTATACCGGCGGTTTGAAAAAATATAAAAGCGGTTTGGCTATAGTGTGGGGAACTGGTATAGGCAGCTCAATAATATATTCTGGGAAGATATACAAAGGAGGTGGGTTTGCTACAGAATCCGGGCACATGGTTTATGATTACAATACTGGAAAAGACATAGAAAATGTGATAGGGGGGAAAAGCATAAAACAGAGTTATGGCATGAACGGTTTTGATCTGCATAAACTCGCAGAGAAAGGAGATAAAAATGCTTTGAAGGCATTTCAAGAAATCGGCAGAACATTTGGGCTATACCTCTCATCTATGATGTTGATATTAGATCCGGAAATAATAATAATTGGTGGAAGTTTTGCTAATTCTTGGAAGTTCATGAAAGACCGCGTTTACAGTATAATAAAGGGTAGGAGAATAAGAAGAAAAATAACAGTAAAAATAAGTAGAGGAAAGTTTTATGTAGTAAAAGGTTGTTATTTTATTGATGAATATGAAAACTCTAATAATAAATTATAAGGCATATGAAGAAGCATTTACAAACGGTCAAGATATAGCAAAATACTCCAACGAGTTATCAAAAACATCCGGTGTAAGCATCGTAGTTGCTCCCCCATTTACAATTTTGAAAGATATATCAAAAATAGCTAAAACCATAGCACAGGGTGTAGATGAAGTGGATCCAGGCGCGTTTACTGCTCATGTAACTTGGTTTGAATTAAAACAAGCAGGGGCGGCGGGTACACTTTTAAATCATTCTGAAGAAAGATATACACATTCGAAAAATGGGCCAATTGATTATGCTGCTCTGAAAATGGCAGTGGATAAATGCACCGATGCAGGCATGGAAACCTACGTGTGCGTGCAAAATTTAGAAGAAGCAAAAGAAGTACTAAAGATGAATCCCACCGGAATAGCTTACGAGCCTCCAGAACTAATAGGGGGAAATGTATCGGTTTCAAATTCAAAACCAGAGGTTGTGAAGGAATTCTGTAGTTTGGTAAAGGGAAACTCCAAGTCTCTTGCATTGATAGGTGCTGGCGTTAAAGGAAAAGAAGATGCAGAAAAAAGCGTTGAGCTTGGAAGCGATGGCCTTCTTGTAGCATCAGGCATACTTAAAACCAGCGAATACAAATCTGTTATAAATGATCTTGTTGATGGGTTAAGTAAGTAAATTTATTTGTTTTAAGTCATTCTTTATCTGCATTGAGTTACAGGGGCTTTCATTGTAATTTATGTAGCTGCATAATAAAGTTTGCATGAAATAAACACTGTCATTGAATGCCTTGCCAACAGTTTGATTTGTTTTTATAAGTTGTTTTATCTGGTTTATGTTGTCGTTTTCAAAAATTCTTGGGTTTATCATTGAAGATACTTCTATGTATCTGCCTCCAATATCAATAAATGGCATGAAGTTGCCAAGGTTGCTGAAGAAAGGATAAGCAGAGTTCTGGTCAAACTCAAACAGCTCTTTTTCAAGCGTGTTTATGTATTTGCTATAGCTTAGATTTTGCAGGCTCGATGATTCCATTGCAAAATATGGGCTTTCATATCTGCTTCCGTTTATTTGATAAAATTGTGTGTTTCCAAGCTTTTCTCCAGTTGAAAATGAAACCAATGGAGAAGTCATAACATTTAGATTACTGAAGTTGCCGAATGCGCTTAGCGCTTGGTAAAGTATCATGCTTTGCACTGCACTGAAACTTGAGTTGCTGTAAATAAAGCTTATCAATGTTTTGTTTCCTAAGGTGTATTTGCTGCTGTTAAATAAATAAAGTATCTGAGACGGATTAATCACATTTTCGTTTGTGTTGTTGTATATTTCCGATTGATTGAATATATCAAACGCGGTTATTTTTCTTTCTTGGATAAGATCAAAATATGTTATACCTTTTGAGAGGCCAGCTAAAAAAGGTGTATTGAGTACAAATTTGTTCCCTTCTAGATTAAATACATTTAAATAAACTAAGCTATCCAGTACGTTTTCTGAGCTGTTGGTTTCATTTATTATTATTGTTGGCAAGGCAGTAACTGAATAGTTTGATACCATTGAAACTCCTTCAGAACTGTTAAAAGATACGTTTTCTGTATGTAATGCAGATTTGTCCGAACTGAATAAATTATAAATGATGTTAAGAGCGCTGTTGCTACAGGAGCTGCAGCTGCTGTAAAAAATATTAATAGAATTCTGATTGCCGCTTACAGAATTGGCTTTTCCGCTGTTATAGAAAAAAAGAAAATATGCAAGGAATATTACTACAATTGCACCTGCTAACAGCAAAATCTCCCTTTTTTTGTCCATATTCAAATACTAAAATACTATAGAATAATAAGTTATGTTTATGTAAATATGTTGCTTAAAGTTTTAAGGTGGGTTTCCTCTACGGTTGAAAGCTTTATGGGAGTAACGGTTATTTTTCCGTCAAATAAGTTATAAAGGTCAGCATTTTTGTCCAGATCCTTTCTAAGTGTTCCATAAAGCCAGTAATAATCCCTGCCATTTGGATCCTTCTTTTTTATAACTACATCGTCAAAAACCCTCTTATCTGTCTTTACTATCTTTATCTCAGTCTCTTTGCTTATCTTTAACGGCAGGTTTATATTTATCATGTCAATGTTTTTTGGGAATCCCTTTGTCTTTATGCTTTTTAGTATTTTAACTACATTTTCATATGAATCATTCATGCTTTTGTCTATTTGATTTTGGTCCATTTCTGGCGACAGGTTCTTTGAGAATGCGATACTAGGTATTTCAGAGATGGCGGCGAACATTGCTGCAGATATTGTGCCGGATGAATATACTGTTTCTAATCCAGCATTCATCCCCTCATTTATTCCTGACAATACCATTGAAACTTTCCGTTTGAAAAGGTGGTAAATTGACATGAACACACAGTCGGCGGGAGTTCCAGACACTGTGTAACAAGGCATTCCATTATAGGTTATTTTTTCCACCCTTAGAGGCTTATGAAAAGTAAAACTCATTCCACTAGAGCTTTGGAGTTTGTCTGGTGAAACAACCATTACTTCGGGGCCGAAAACTTTTTTGGCTGCTCTATACAGAGTATGCAGTCCTTCTGTCTTGTAACCATCGTCATTGGTAACCAATACTACCATACTCTTATCTAATACTTTGAACTATTTATCTTTCTACGAACAGAGTTTTCAGCCGAAAAGACTGCTTAAACCAGCTGCCGCTTCTTCCGCGCTCTTAGCTTCATCTTTATGCGGTTCTTCCTTCTTTGCTTCTTTGCTTGGCTGTGCAGCCGGAGCTGGAGCTACTTGTGCATTCTGTGCTTCTTCGATTATTTTGTTTATGTCTACACCTTTTAATGCAGAAACAACTACTTTTATTTGAGCATCATCAGGTTGTGCACCTGTTGAGGCAATCACATTTTTAAGTGAATCCTCAGTAATCTCTTTACCTAAGCTATTCAATAACATTGCAGCGTATACATACTCCATATTTATTTGCCTCCTATTACTTTATTTAATGCATTGGCTTCGTTCATAGCCTTTGCCAATATGTCTCTTGCATTCGAACTTGAGACTATATTTCTATTTACAGATAAAAATCTTACTCCTATATAAATCTTTTTAATTATAGGTTTTATCGAATATTTGTTGATTATGCCCCCATTTACTGATATTTTGAGTGCGGCATTGAATATCCTTGAAATATCGTTTATGTAGGTTTCCTTCTTTGTGTACATTAATTCTTTATTAAAGATTGTTTTACCATCATAAGCATATGCAATGGAAAGCACCAATTCCTTTGGCCTTATGTCCATGCTTGAAAGTATTCCAGCTATTTTTTCATTTACCTTCTCTCCTTTTTTGACAACAGTAGTATCAGATATTATGCTTATCTTTCCACCTTCATTTTTTGTCTTAACTCCTATGGATGAAAATTGTGAAAGCATAGGTCCTGGTGGGAAGGGAGTGGGCCCACTTGGTAATACTATCTCATTTTCCGATATTTCTCCAGCTTTTAATTTTGTGAAAGTGCTATTCTCCATTGCTTCACTTGCAATATCAAATGGATCTTCATTTGAAAGCAGAAGGACCGGCATTTTTACTTCCTTTACTTTTTCTGCAAGCTTATACCCTGCCTTATTCAATGCATTAAATATGACTACTTTATTTGCGTACACGAAATCAGCCTTGTCTCTAAAAACTTTTTTTATTCTTTCAAAGCTTTCTGAAGGATAACCCGCTATCTCTATTATCCCAATTGTTTTGTATTTTTTGATTTTTTCATTTAGTTCTGTAGCCATCTTTTCTTTTTGCAGAGCTCCTCTTGACTTTTTCATATTGGCACCTTCTTACCCATAGTTGGCTTCAAATACATGTGTTTTATGCTTGCATCACCGTTTAGCAGGTTTGATTTTACGAATGAATATATTGCCATAACGTTATCTATGATACTTTCTTTTTTTGCATCTTGATTTCCGACCTTAATGCTTATTGCATTGCTTTTTTTAGTGTTTATTTTTACCAAATTTTCAACTTTTTTAGACTGCGCATTCAAATCCATATCCGGGGTTATAATCGTGTTTGTCTTTGGATTTGGCATCTTATTTGCTGCAGTAAGTTGTTTACCGAATTTTGCAGCCATTTGTGCCATTATTGACGCCTCTGCAAAAAAGTAATCATTTTCTTTGATAAGTTTTCTTATTGCTTTCTTATCAAAAGTTTGAAAATCATCCTTAAGTATGGTTTTTGAGAAAACTCCGTTTGCTTTTGTTATCATGTCTTTGTCCACAAAAGCGCATGTTTTCACTTCTTTTACATTGTTTGGAAGGGAAATAACAGAATCCAATGGCGTTTCAGACTTGTTTTTTCTAGGTCTAAGTACCATTATGAAGTCTATCGACTGCTTGAACTTTCTCTTTTTTTCTTCTATCTCTTTCAGCACTTCTGTTAGTGCCTTTTCTATATTTTCTTTCTCCATATGATTGAAATATAAAGAAACCTAATGTTTTTAAAGCTTTTTAAGTTTTGTGTTCTAGGATTTAATCTTATATAATGTTTGCTAGACTTATTGACTCTTTGTTCTTATTTTTAAATATTTATATTCCCCGTTTTTTAATAAACTATATGTCATTTAAACTCTGTTCTAAAAATCTAGAGAATAATAATTTACTTTTAACAAAAAGTAAACGTTCACAGTCAGCTCTAGAGTACATGATGACCTACGGCTGGGCTATCCTAATAATAGTCATAGTTGCAGTAATACTTTACAGCATGGGTATCTTCAATCCAAGCTCAAGTGTAACTTCTACTGTAACAGGTTTTAGTAATTTTGTTGTTCCTTCTGCAATTTGTTCTCCAACTGGATATTTACTTATAACTCTGGGCAATGCGGTAGGGCATTATGTTGAGATAACCAATCTAACTGCGATTCCAAGTTCCGCCCCTTCTCAAACAATAGAGCCAAACGTAACTTTATCTCCAAACTCTCAATATACTTTTGCAGTGCCTTTTGTTTGTCCAAATTTCGCTTCTGCGCATTATTCGGTTAAGGTTGAATTAGAGTATATAGAACCTAATAAATATCTTAAAGGTCCTTACTCGTCTTCAGGAAGTGTTTCTGGTTCTACAGCGGCTTCAATATCCTTTGATATATGGGGAGGATCCGGCAGTGCAAATGGAACAGCATATGCAATTTCTCCTCTTACAAAAAACGTAGTTTTTAACCAAAAAATTTATGGTTATAGCGGTGGTTCAACTGCAATATATGTTACTGTGTCCCCAAATGGGTATGTTTATGTCAGTAACAATGCCGCCCCTTCTCCAGGTTCCTCATTTTCTGCGTATGTTTCTGTATTTAGTCCTTCTGGTGATCTAGTAGCTACTATCCCTTGGAACATTTCTAGGCAAATAGCAATAACACCCAATGGGGAGTACGCTTATATTGGATCTGGAAATGGTGCAGTTTCTTCAGAAATTAATCGTACTGCAATAGTTTCTTTGTCAAATAATAAAATTGTTGGGATGATTAACATACACAATGATCCTTGGGTTGTGGTAATGTCTCCTCATGGTAATTATGTTTATACCTTGAATGGCATATATGAACCCTCTTCATACGGAAGATGGGCCTCGGTTATATCAACAAAAACGAATACCGTTATAAAAAATATAACGTTGCCATATCCTTATAGTCCTTATCCTGCTGATATAGCAGTTTCACCGAACGGTAACTTTGTTTATATAACCGAACCGGGAAATATTGCAAATGTTACTAATGTAGTGTCAAAATCTGCAGGCTGGTCTATAATCCATAATATTTCTCTACCGACTGCGATTCTTGGTATAGCAACCTCTCCCACTACTGGCTACATTTATGTTGCGAGCGGCGGTTCTAAATCCAGTTTAGTTTATGTCATCAATCCATCAACTTATCAAATAGTAGATACTATACGGGGAGTAGTAGCTTCTGTGCGTCACATTGTAATAACCCCCAATGGGCAATATGCTTATGTCGGTGGAGAGGGAGTTTCTGTTGTAAATTTAGCAAATAACCAGGTTATTACTAATGTAACTGTTCCAGATAATTATGCTTGGGATGTTGCAGTCGCACCTTCTTAAATATGTAAATCTTCCCAAATATAGGCATTCTTTCAACCTTAATGAATAATCTTTAAGCTATAATAATAATGTACGCTTAATTATCAATATGAAACCATCAGATATACTGAAATATTACATGAATGACAATGTAATAAACAGGCTTTTAAATGTTAAGGATAGAGAATGCGCAGCAAGGTATTATGATAAATTTGGCAAAAGACCCATGCTTTTTCAGTATCCAAGTGATGTCGAGACTTTAATAAAGACTGGAGCTACGAGTTTTCATGTAAGCGAAGAGCGCTGGATAAACCCTCTTTTGTTGGATAAAGAACTGCCAAAGGAGCAATTAGATGACATGAGAAAAGGCTGGGATCTTCTAATTGACGTTGACTGTAAGATACTAGACATTTCTAAAATTTTTACTAAAATGATAGTAGATAAAATAGGAAATGAAGGCGTTAGAAATGTTTCGGTAAAGTTCAGCGGCGGTAGTGGTTTTCATGTTTTAGTGCCATATGAAACGTTTCCAGAATCCATAAATGGCGTTAGCACTAAAAGGCTATTTCCTGACGCCCCTATGGTAATCTCTATTTTCCTAAAGAATGAGCTTAGGGACCGGCTCGAAAGTGAAGTAAAGAGCTATGGGATAGATAAAATCGCAAAGGAATTAAATATGGAAAGAGAAAAATTCTACTCTAATGGTAAATTTGATCCTTACTCTATAATAGACATTGATACTGTTCTGATCTCCGAAAGACACATGTTCAGGATGCAGTATTCTCTTAACGAAAAGAAATGGTTCGTTTCAGTTCCAATAAATAAAAATAAGGTTGAGGATTTCAGTCTTGAACAGGCAAAACCTGAGAATGTTGACACTACTCTAGATTTCTTTGATCTGTCGCCGCAGAAAAACGAGGCGTCATCACTTTTTATAAGGGCCTATGATGCATTTGAATCCGAGGATAAAAAAGAAGTTGAGACAACAGAGGTAAAGTCTTTTGTTCCGGTTTCCCTTCCTCTTGATGTTGAAAAGCTTCCGCCCTGCATAAAATTGATACTAAATGGCCTTTCCGATGGGAGGAAAAGAAGCGTATTCATCCTTGTAAACTTTCTAAGAAGCATAGGCAGAACAAAGGAAGAGATAACAAGTTTTCTTTTAGAATGGAATAACAAAAATAAGCCACCTTTAAAGCAGAATCTAATTCTGCAGCAAATTGAATATTCCTTTTCTGGTAAATCTTACCCACCTCCAAACTGCGATTCTAAAGGGTATTACAAGTTTTTCAATGTCTGTTTTCCGGATCAAACTTGTAAATTAATAAAGAATCCGCTTTCATACTACATAAGAGTAAATTCCAAAAATCACAAAAAATCCAAGTAGTTTTTCTTAATGAAAGATGATAAAGATTTTATGTCCTTGAAATATTTGTATCCTAGATTTTTTAACAGAGGGTTATTTACTCCGATAAATTTTACAGCAGCATTCACACTCGCTTCATAGTCTGTTTCTGCATCTCCGACATAAACTGTCTTTTTTCTTTTTGCTTTGATCAGTTCAATCGCTTTATTTATCACGTAAGGGTCAGGCTTCTCATATTTTAGGGCCGGTGAGTTTACAACTTTTGTAATGGAGTAAAGATTAAGGTAAGGTTCGACCTTGGCGAGCTCTTCATCATTCATTGACGTCGCTATGCAGAAATTTATTTTTTTATTTTTTAGGAAGTTAATAAGCTGTAATGCTCCTGGATAGAACCTTATTCGTTTTATGTATTTTTCTGTAAATAGCTCATCTTTGAGCTTTATTATGTCCTTCATTTGTTTAGTTGTTAGATTTAGACCGTACTTTTCAGAGGCTATCCCAAGCATTTTTTTTGAAGGGAATCTTATATTATTTTGAATAAACGTCAAAGATATTGACCTTTTTCCTATAACTCTGTCAATCGCTTTCTTTATAAGCTCTGAGTGAACATTAAAGCTGTTTATCAAAGTCCCATCCAAATCGAATATTATTGCCATAAAATACCTTGTGTTTTGTATTAGAAATACTTAACTTTTAGGATTAATTGCTCAAATACTCCATCTTGCTCTCTATTGAGTTTTTCAAAGTATCTATAAATGTTGCGTTTTCTGCTTTGTTGAATACCGATTCTATAAATCCTTCCGCTATCATCTTTACAGCAGCGTTTTTATCTAATCCCCTGGACATTGCATAAAAAAGTACTTCTTTGTCTAAAGGTTGAGAGGATGCGGAATGGTATGCTTTCAGCTCATTTGTTTCTATCTCTAAACTTGGTACCGAGATGCTTTTTGCATTTTTGTCAAGTATAAGGGAATGCTCCGAAAGATAAGCATATGAATTAGCCGCCTGTTTTTCTTGCCGTATAACTCCTTTGTAAACTGCCTTGGAGCTGTTATCTAGCACGGCTTTATAATTCAGATTGCTGTTTGTATTCTTTTCTGAATGTATTATCTCACTTTCAACATCAAAATAGCTTTCATTACTCCCAATTAATCCTTGTTGTATGTTTACTTCAGAATGTTCAAGCAGGTTTACCCATAGTCTATTCCTGCCCATATTTTCATTTGTCAATAGAGATAGAAAATTGACCCTCCCCTTTGTAATTAAGCGAATATTTGTAATGCTTCTTCCTTTCGATTTATCTAAAAGCATAAAGTTAAGTTCCGAATCCTCCTCTAAAACTATATATAAGTTTTGACCGGAATAAGCATTTTTAGACGAATCTACTTCATCATCAATGTAAAGCTTGCTGTTTTTCCCTATTACTAATATTATTTTTGTTATTTTTTTACCAGAGTCAGCAGACTGCTTTATTATAAATGGTTTAGTTATGTCTATACCATCCTTAAAGGTTATTACAAATCCTTCTTCAAAATTAGAGTTTATCAGAGCTTCTATTTTATCTAGGTCTTTAAATTTATAAAATTGTTCAGGTTTTTTCTCTAGGTCCTTTATGTTTTTAATATCTAATTTGTCTTTGAAAGTTTCTTTGTCATAGTATAGCAAATTATCTAGTTCTTTGTTTTTTTCCAGTATTTCATCGAAATACAGTTCACTTTCTCTTTCTACGTATTTTAAGAATATTTTTCTGTCCTCCAAATTTAATTTATTTGCAGCTTCCTTTTCTTCCTTTCTATATTCCAAAAGCCAATCCGGCTCGCTTTTACTTTTCATAAAAGGATCAGCCAACTGCTCCTTCCATATTTATTTTTATTAGTCTGTTAAATTCAACTGCAAATTCTATTGGTAGTTCATCTACGAATTCTGCTATGAAACCGAGAACTATCATGTTTATTGCTTCTAGTTCTGATAGGCCTCTTGATTCAAGGTAGAAAAGTTGCTCATCTCCTATCTTGCCTACAGATGCTTCATGAGATATTGTGCTTTCCTCTTCGTCTATCTCCATATAAGGATAAGTGTCAGTTCTTGAAAAGTCATCAAATATCAATGCATCGCACCGGGTACTTGACTTAACATCCGTTGCGCCCTTTTTTACTTTTACCAAGCCTCTATAAGTAGTTCTTCCGCCATTCAGACAGATTGATTTTGAACGTATAACCGAGCTTGTGTTTGGAGCCAGATGCACGGCTTTTGTTCCCGTATCCTGGTGCTGACCCTTATTTGCCAATGCAACTGATAGCACATTTGATTTAGCTCCTGGTTCCATCAAATAAACAGATGGGTATTTTTCAGTTACCTTTGAGCCCATGTTTGCGTCTATCCACTCTACAAATGCATTTTCATACGCAAATGCTCTTTTAGTTACTAAATTGTACACATCACTGGACCAATTCTGCACCGTTATATATTTTACATGTGCATTTTTATGGGCTATAACTTCAACTACCGCAGCATGCAATGAATCTTTGGAATAAACGGGCGCTGTGCAACCTTCAATATATGTGACATCCGCACCCTCATCTGCTATTATTAATGTTCTTTCAAACTGGCCCATATTTGCAGCGTTTATCCTAAAATAAGCTTGTAATGGCATTGGCACCTTTACACCCTTTGGAACGTATATAAAACTACCACCAGACCACACCGCAGAGTTCAATGCGGCGAATTTGTTGTCATTTGGTGAAACAACTTTTCCAAAGTACTTTCTAACTAGTTCTGGATATTGTTTGATTGCAGTGTCAGTATCGCAGAATATTACGCCTATCTCCTCGAGCTCTTTTTTTATGCTATTGTAAACTACTTCGCTTTCGTACATTACTTCAACTCCAGAGAGTGATTTTTTTTCTGCTTCAGGTATGCCTAATTTATCATATGTATCTCTTATGTCTTCAGGTAAATCCTCCCAATTATTTGTCTTTTTGTCTGTAGCTCTTGCAAAATAGGTTATATTCTCAAAATTTATTTTTGAAAGATCCGCACCCCATTCAGGTACTGGCCTTTTTACAAAGAATTTATATGCATTTGTCCTAAATTCTGTCATCCATTCAGGTTCACCCTTAAGCTTTGAAATTCTTCTTACAACTTCTTCTGACAAACCTTCATTGAACAGTATCTTGTATTTTGCAGTAGAGTTTTTAAAATCATATTTACTGTAATCAAATTCTATCTTTTCCATGTTAAATTAATTGTCTGTACCCTTCCTTTCTTATCTGTTCTATAAGTTGGTAATCGCCGCTTTTTATTATCTTGCCGTCTTTCATTACGCTTACCCTGTCTGGTTTTACATGCTCTAAGATATGGTCGTTGTGCGTTATCATCAAAAATCCCGTGTCTTCAGATAGTTTTTTGGTTATTTCACCAAGCATTCTTACGCTGTCTATATCCATCCCAGAATCAATCTCATCTAATATGGCAATCTTTGGTTTCAAAAGCATGACCTGCAGAAGTTCAAAACGCTTCTTTTCTCCGCCCGAAAAGCCCTCATTCAGTGATCTTTTTAGAAATGAGTCTGGAAGGTTGAGTTCATTCATCTTTTTTATGATTTCTTTTCTAAGTTCGGGGTCTCTTCCTTTTAGGTTATTATGTGCTGTAACCAAAAAGTTCATTGTGTTTACTCCTGAAATTTCTACAGGCTCCTGGAAAGCTAAAAATATTCCCCTTTTAGCACGTTCATTTACCTTTAACTTAAGTAAATCTTCTCCGTCAAATTTTATTGATCCAGATGTTACTGCGTATTTAGGGTTGCCCATTATGACATTTGCCAATGTGCTTTTTCCGCTACCATTGGGCCCCATCAAAACATGTATCTTGCCCCTTTGTACCAAAAGGTCTACTCCATTAAGCACTTTTTTCTGGTTGACAGATACCTCTAATCCTTTTATCTCTATTTGTTCCATATTTAATTTGATCCGGCAATTTGAAGCAGGCAAAGAAACTCCTTTATGTCCTTTTCCTTTATTACTCCAAAGTCCCTTGTTGCTTTACAGATCTGGCAGGTTTTCATGTTTATGTCTAGTTTGTTAGTGTAAACTTTATCTGCCATCTCGTTTAAGTATTCTATGAATTTCTCGTTTTTAAGCATCTTTTCGGTTATTAGTCCCCTTAAACCGCTTTTATACTGCGAGATTGCAGGCTGCGTTATGCCTAATAACTTTGATGCGTCTTTTTGGGTCATTCCTTTTTCGAGGAGCCTATTTGCTATTATCGCTCTAGAAGAGGGTATTATCTCGGATATAACTTTTGAGCAGAACAGTTCTGACATAAGTTTCATAGAACTTTATTCTTTATAAATATAACGCCGTTATAACAAGTCTATATTTAAAGATAAAATACAATCTACCAAAGTTTTGTAAGATATGTTATGAAGATAAACAGTATAAATGCAATAAATGTTACCAAGAAAGCCACATAATTTATGACGCTAAGTATCCCGGTTATTAAAAGAAAAATAAATGTAATTGCATAAACAATTGAATTATGATAAATAAGATTTGTGCCATTGAACCTTCTTTCTGGTAGGAAATCAATTAAAACAAACATTGCCAAAGCTATCCCTGACATTAGAAATCCTTTTTCATTTAAAACATGCCATAAAGTTATCAGTATAAAAGCAGCAAATAAAAGCAAAGAAGAAGACAGAAAAGTTATCTCCCACTTTTCATGCACGTTGACTGCCCCTTTCTTCATTCCTTTTAACGTGCTCTGTCTAATGTAATTGTTGTAACTTATCACAGGAATAAGAACAGGTACGCCGAAGCTGGATGCAACCAATGTGGCTATAACTGAAAATATAAATCCTGTGATCCAAAACATTCCGCTCACCTTTACGTGGAAAAAGCCTGCTATAAAATTCTTTGTTAAAAATATCAGGAAGGATACAAGGAGGATAAGAAGTGCATACGAAAACAGCTGTGAAATCTCCAAGTAATAAAAGTTTACTGCGAACAATGCCGTTATGTCTATTATTATGTATGCAAAAAATTTTCTGTTGTTTTTGTTTATGAATTCCATTTTACTTTTTCTTGCTTCTTTTATTAAATCTCAGGTGTATTAATGCCAGTATCAATATCGATACAACTGTAAGTATAACATAGCCCAGAGTATCTATTATTGATAAAAGGCTGGTGCTGCTCGGCGGTTTAGGCAGAGTAAATATGTCTTGGTCTACTTTTGATAAATTTTGTGATTCGTACAATATCCTAACATTCTCTATCGTGCTTTTCGGCAATGTTACTTCTATTTTTGTTGCGTTTACCTCTAATTCATAAGGTACACTATATTGGAATGTGCTTCCATTTACTTCAAGTGAAAACTGTATAGTTATGTTTAATGGTACATTGTTGTAATTTTTAATGTAAGATACCCAAAGTTCTCTAGTTGAATTTATTTGTGTAACATTTAAATTATAGAAAGACATGTTAATTATCGGTTTTATTAGAGTTGTTTCATAGGATTTTGTAATTGAATAATTCTGATACGTGCTAGTGAAAGGAATCAGTATATTATCCTGATATCCTTTTTGTAGGGATAAGTTTATTGGAATCGTTATATTTGAGCCAGGATCCAATCTAAAAGTTTGATTAAATGTAAGGGATATCGAAATGTTTCTGAATATTGGCAGTGACCAGTTCATCTTTAATGGCGTATTTCCATTATTTTTAATCCCTATTTTTATTAAAGAATAGTTTTTAATTATTTCTGTAGTTTTGTAATCGCCTATAAATGTAAAATCTGGAGAAGCCTTTATATCAAGATTAACAGTCGAATTCAAGTGAAAATTAAACGCAGAGAAATGAACAGATGGGTAATACTTTCCATAGGGCATATTGCTTATATTGTAATGTAATATTTTATAACTGCTGTAGTTTGCAGGCAGATTTCCGTATAGTACGGGAGTATTATTTAGAAATATTGTGTAGTTCGTTCCTACTGGAAAATACGCTGATAAATTGAAATATTCATACTGATTTATGGATAAACTACTATTTAGAGCATTGAAAGAAGCGGATAAGGAAGCAGCATGTGCGCTACCTACAACTAGAAACAGAACAAATGCTCCTAAAATAAATATTCCAGGTCTCATTAAATTTTAAATCGTGTATTAAATATATAAGCTTAATAATGCCAGATAAGCAGAATTATCATTTCTTCTTTATCAGAAAGTCTTTTTAATTATAAGATTTTAATTATAATATATGGCAATAGGCTTTGCGCTGTTTGGTTTGCTTATAATAGTAGCTGTAATGGTTTGGGTTTCCTTTATAAAATTATCTAGTTTTCTTAGTCCTAAAACAAAAGCAGTTGGTAAAGGCAGTTTTCCAATAGAAAGTGGAGAAAGGTCAATTGCAGGCATGAGAAATGTCGGCTTTCAGTATTTCTTTTATGCACTTATATTTGTTGTCCTAGAAGCCATATCAGTGCTTGTTTTTCTATGGGCTGAAAGCGCTAAGTCACTTAATATCTATATTTCTATACCGATCCTTATAGCACTTTTTTACATGGTTATTCTAGTAAGGTACCTTTTGAAATTGGAGGATAAAATTTCTGAGGAGGACTAATGGAAGAATCGGATGGATTTTCTTATCCTGGTTTGTATGAAGTTATATTCATGAAGGCAGAAAAATTCATAAACACAGTTTTAAATTGGGGAAGAAGTAACTCCCTATGGCCGTTGACATTTGGAACTTCTTGCTGTGCAATAGAAATGATGACCTTTGGAGCTACAAAGGTCGATTCAGACAGATTGGGTGTTCTTTTTACAGGAGATTCTCCAAGACAAGCAGATCTTATACTTGTTAGCGGCACTATTACAAAGAAAATGGCGAGAAGACTTTTGAATGTATACGAGCAGATGCCTGATCCAAAATACGTCATAGCGGTAGGTGCATGTAATGTAAGCGGCGGTTTGTATCATGATAGTTATAATACAATAGAGGGAATAGACCGAATAATGCCAGTCGATGCTTTTATCCCGGGCTGCCCTCCAAGGCCGGAGGAGTTTTTGGATGCCGTGAGGGTCCTACAGAAACTTATAAAGGAAAACAGGTCAAAGGCGCAGATAAATGGCAACATTAGATAAGCTTAAGAATAGTTTTAAAGCGGATATAGAGGTTATCACTGATGAGCCTAGTCTTTTAGTCATAAGTATAAAGAACAAGAAGCTGCTTAAAAAGCTGGCATGGAAAATCAAAGAAGAGTTTGATATACTATATTCACTCGCAGTAGTAGATTATTCTCCGAATTTTGAGTTGAATTACATATTTTCAAACTACAAAAATGCAGATCTTCTAATAGTTAAAGTAAACATAACTGAAAAGGACTTTGCGATAGATTCAATAACTGATATCTTCAGCTCAGCAAATTGGGAAGAAAGGGAAGCATATGACTTATTTGGGATAAAGTTTAATGGGCATCCTGATCTAAGAAGGATATTGCTCCCTGAAGACTGGCCCGGCCACCCACTTAGAAAAGACTTCAAGGTTGACGATGAAATAAGGAATTGGACAGGTCTGGATCTTAAATTCTAATATGGAAAAGGAAAACAGTATAAGGTTAAACATAGGGCCTGTCCACCCTGCAATGCACGGAGTATTGAAACTTATACTTGATGTTAAAGGCGACACAATAATAAAGGCACAGACAGAAATCGGTTTTCTTCACAGGGCCAGCGAGAAAATTGCTGAAACAAGGTACTTCGCAAATTATTATCCCATAATGGACAAGCTTGATTACGTATCTGCGCTTAACATGGAGATATTATACGCTTCTGCCGTGGAAAAAGCAGCAAACATAGAGATACCTGCAAGGGCGGTTTACATAAGAACGATTATGGCAGAGATACAGAGGATAATGAGTCACCTCGTCTTTATAGGCAGCTTTGGGGAAGACATCGGAAACATGACTGGTTTTATTTGGGCATTGAGAGAAAGGGAACTTTTGATGAATGTAGTTGAAAAGATAAGTGGGGGAAGGCTTGCTCCTATGTACATCTGCAATGGCGGTATGTTCTACGATTTTCCGCAAGGAATAGAGGACGATATACTAAAGGCACTGTCAACCATAGAGAACAAGGTAAACCATGAATACAATGCAATGTTTACTAAAAACCAAATATTTCTTTCAAGGACAAAAGGAGTTGGGGTACTTACCAAGGACATGGTAAAGAAATATGGAATAACGGGACCGATTGCAAGGGCTTCGGGTATAAACAGGGATTTAAGAAAGGTTTCTCCTTACCTTGCATATGACAAAATTGATTTTGATATACCAATTGAAAATGATGGAGATACTTATTCTAGATTCGTTGTAAGAACAAGAGAGATACTTGAGTCAATAAAGATAATAAGGCAGTGCATTAAAGATTTACCCCCAGGACCATACAAAGCTGCAGTTCCGTGGATAATACGTATACCAAAGAAGGATACTTTAGTAAAACAGGAAAGTCCAAGGGGAGAGATGGGCGTTTTCCTTGTAACCGACGGGGGAGACAAGCCTTATAGACTGAAATTAAGAAGCCCTACTTTCTTTGCAATACATGCTTTAGAGGAATTGCTTGTAAACATAAGGGTAGCAGATGCATTTGTGATAGTGGCAAGTATAGACCCTGTAATGGGGGAGGTTGACAGATGATATTCAACTATGTCTATTCGATTGTTTCTGCGTTCGTATTTTCTCCTTTATCTTATATTGTGACCTTTATAATAATTGCTATTTTGGCTGTCATAGTTACCGCTTTAATACCTGTTTTCATAGGCTGGGTTGACAGAAAATACGCTGCAAGAATAGAATCTAGGTACGGTCCTGTTTACGTGGGGCCCTTTGGCCTTCTGCAGAATTTTGCAGATCTGACAAAGATGCTTGGAAAGCGATTCATATCCACAAATATTGACTGGCTGTCTTTCAATTTCACACCCATAGCTTTAGCAACTGCTTCGTTTGCTATGTTATTGATAATTCCTTTGGGTGGACCAGGTTTAGAGTTTATATCGATACCATACTCTCTTCTTTTTATTTACACGTTATTGGCGATTTCTCCGCTGCTTCTTTTGGTTGCGGGATGGGGAGAAAACAACAAATATGCGCTTATAGGCGGATTTAGGGGGGCAGCACAGATAATAAGCTATGAACTTGCTTTGATAGTTGTTTTATCTAGTGTGGCATTGCTTTCCGGTAGTTACAGCATTACTTCAATAGTTAGTGGTCAGTCGTCAATATGGTACGCCGCTTATCTTCCAGTCACAATGGTAGTGTTCATAATTGCCGGATTGGCTATAATAGAACGAGAACCGTTTGATGTTCCAGAGGCTTCACAAGAATTGCAGGCGGGTTGGAAAGTAGAGTACAGTGGAATCAGGTATGGTTTCTTTTTAATCGGCGATTATGTAAGAGTAACAGTAATTGCAATGCTTGTTACTTATCTTTTCTTAGGCGGATGGAATGGCCCATTCATTTCAGGCATAATCTGGTTTATAATAAAAACCGCAATCGTTTTAATGATTATCCTTACGCCAAGATGGGTATTTGGAAGGCCAAGAATAGACCAGCTTATAAAATTCGGGTGGAACTGGCTTTTGCCTTTAGCAGTGCTTAATTTAATATTAGTTGAGCTTTTAGTGGTGTTATAACATGGGAATAAAAGAAACCTTCAGCGTGTTCGGTTATGGAATAAAAGAATCGGTTTCAAAAAGGGCTACTTATCCCTATCCGGACAAGCCTTTGCCAATACAAAAAAGAAGCAGAGGGATGCTAAGCTTAGATTTGGAGAACTGTATAGGCTGCGAGCTTTGTTTTAAAATCTGTCCTTCAGATGCAATACGAATGCAGAAGGTTGATTTCAAAGAAGCTGGCTTTCATACAAATGCAAGGAGCGAGGCTCCAGCAATTGACTTTAATAAATGTATATTTTGCGGTTTATGCAGTGAAATTTGCCCCCCCAAAGTACTTCATCACACTCACAAATATGACATATCTACGGACAAAAGAAAAGAGCTAGTTTACATGCCTTTTCAATTAAGAGATGTGTACGAAAAGCTTGTTAAGCCTTATGAAGAGGAGTATGACATAATAAAATTCCAGAAAGCCGGTCAACCTCAAAGTAAAACCGAAAGTACCGCAGCTCCACAAAGCAATCCTTCTAATGATAATAAAACAAATGAAAACAAAGTTGAAGTCAAATCCGTAAAACAGGTTGATTCAAATACAAGCAATCCCATTAAACAAGAAAAAAATGATAAAAAAACAAATTAATAATCTCCATCTCAAAATAGAAGTCAAATTTTTTAGTTTGCAAATTTTTACCCTTTTTAGAACAATTATTTAAAATCCTTTACAAGAAATATTTATATTCCCCGCTTTTTAATAAACTATATGTCATTTAAACTCTGTTCTAAAAATCTAGAGAATAATAATTTACTTTTAACAAAAAGTAAACGTTCACAGTCAGCTCTAGAATACATGATGACCTACGGCTGGGCTATTCTGATAATAGTTATAGTTGCAGTAATACTGTACAGCATGGGCATATTCAATCCAAGCTCAAGTGTAACTTCTATTGTAACTGGCTTTAATAATTTGGGCGCTGTGATTGCCAATTGCGTTCCAAATCAAGGGCTGTTTTTAGTTATTGGTGATTCAACTGGTTATCCTATAGAGATAACCCAGTTAAATGTAACTTATTCTGGTAAGGTTTTTATCTCGAATGAAAGTTCAGTAATATTGCCCACTAAAACTAGCGAATTTTTAGTGCCACAGGCCTGTTCTAATTCTGCAGGTTTGTCTTCTTCTGAAAGTGTAGTTGTAAGATACCTAGAACCATACCAAACTTTAAAGGGGCCTTTTATTTCGAGCGGTCATGTAACCGGTAAGGCATCTTCTCCAGAATCTTATATTATTGATGCTCTTACTTCAAATGGTAATGGCGTACAAGTTATTTCAGCTTTTTCTAATACGATTGTTAAGTCGTTTAATTCCCCTTCTCCTTATTTTGTCATGAAATCCCCGAATGGCAGCAATATTCTGTTTAGAAGTTCTTTAAATTCATTTTCGATTGTAGATATGTACAATTTCAATCAATTAGACAATATAACAATTCCTAATGCGGGGCAAGGGGTTTATAGTTTGAATGGAAGCTACCTTTACTTATTAAATGGCAGCGGCACTTCTTCTAATTTGATTGTTTATGATCTTAGCTCTCATACTATTAAGGGGATTATCCCAATCCCTACAGATTGTATTTCTAATCTAGGGGTTTCAGAACAAGGCAATATTTACATAACGACTGAAAATAGTTGGCCATTCTGCGGTACCAGTGATGAAAATGAGGTAGTAGTTGTTTCTCCTTCGCAGGGGAAAATAATAAAAAATATTACGGGTTTTAGTTATCCTGTGTTTGTGCAGCGATTAAATGGCACAATGCTTATAGGCAACTGGCAAAGTAATACAATATCGGTTATAAACACAACTACTAATAATTATATAGTTAATATAACAACTGGATCGAATCCGCAGGCAATTACTTATAGTAATGGCTTGATTTATGCAACGGTGGTTCATTCTCCGAACTCTTCTCTTCTGGTCATGAATCCTTTCAATAATTATAAAGTTGTAGATAATATAACTTTGCCAAATATATATGGTTTACAAGTGCCGGGAGTAGCAATTGCTTCAAATGGTAATATTTATATTTCTTATAGAAGCAGTCCAATTGGCCATTTATTGGAATTATCTTCTGCATTTAAAGTTATAGGAAATGTAACTTTAGGTAATGGGCCCTATGATGATATCTCTGTAAATTTGAATGGTTAGTAAACCTTCTTCTAATTGTGTAAAAGAGCAATTGGCAAATTGCTATCTATGAACAAGTTAAATTAAGTCACAAATTTTGTAATTTTACTATTTAACTAAATTTATTTATACTAACCTTTAAATTTAACAATTACTTTTAATTAAAGTGGAAACAAATCTACAGGATACCTTATCTGAGTTTGATTTGAACGGCAAAAAAATAAAATATTATTCATTACCAAAATTAGAAGAATCAGGTTATAACATCTCGAGGCTACCTTTTTCTGTTAGAATAGTTCTGGAGTCTCTTCTAAGAAATGTAGATGGGAAAAGCGTTAAAGACAAAGACGTAGAAAACATTGCAAATTGGGACCCTTCCAACATGAATGACAATGACGTTCC
>JAKAAG010000010.1:17181-35904 GCA_021797085.1 Nanobdellota archaeon | reverse complement strand
TAATCCTTTACCAAAAAGATTAGTTTAAGCCATTTTGCGCTTTTCCAGCCATACAATGAGGGCATGAAAGGCCTTGCTGGAAAACCCTGCTCTTTTTTAAGTGCTTCGCCGTTTAACTTCAAAGCGATAATTGAATCGTCTGTTATATCCTCTAAGTTAACTGGTACAGTATACCCATCCAAACAATAAAAAATGGCAAATTTTGCCTCTTTCTGAACCTCAGCCATCTCAAGAATCTTTTTTAATGAAGGCCCTTCCCATAAAACGTTCTTAATAGACCATTTTGTAACGCAATTAAAATCTAGATTGTATTTTAAATGTTCCATTTTATTTAGTTCATCATAGGAAAAAGATAACTTTTTGTTTACAAGACCGTCGATTTCTAATCTCCAATTTTCTAGGTCAACATCCAAGGAATTGCCGTTTAATGCATCATAAAGAATGAAGTTTTTTATGTAAAACTGGCCCTTTGCAGGAGGGATATCCTTTTCCATACGAAGGTAAATACATCTTAACAATTAAATATAATTGTATCATCAAAAAAACTAAATTAGAAAGTTACCATCTAATGTCTTTTCTTCTTTTCCAAAGAATTTCTTATCTTTATCAAGCGCTTTATTATCTCGCTTCTTGGCATATCCTCTGACTGCGATTTGCACATAGCATTGACTGAGAATACGTTGCTTTTATTTGCAAAGCTTGTTTCAGATATGAAAACTAATGGCAAACCTTTTACAAATGAAAGCTTCTTCAATTCTGATTTTGCCATTTCCATAAATTTATCCGGATCTATAATTGAAGGAACCTCATATCTAACTTTTACATTCCTGTATTCCTCATTATTCAGAAATATGGAAGCCTGCAATACTATGCTGTTGGGTATCTTTATTGGTATGTTATTGTCTAAGCGTATTGTGGTAAATGTCAATGTCATCTTTTCTACTGTGCCTGTATATCCAGGAACAAGAAAATCGTCAGAAAAGAATTTAGGAGGATAGCTTGGTGCAATTAAACCATACTGCCATGTACTTAAAGTTATCCTATCCCCTATATTGAATGGCCTGGAAAAAAGAAGGACAATACCGCTAAAAAAGTTTGAAAGGGATGCCTGTGCAGCCAAGCCTACTACAACACCTACAAACCCTCCTCCCAATAAAATGGAAGTTAAGCCTATCTTAAAAGACGAAAGCGCAATCGCTATAACTATGATGTATCCTACTAGTCTAGTAACAAAAACTATTGTATTGGTAACCTGCTTGTTCTTATTGTTTGCTTTTGTTTCTACTATATCACTTACAAGATTTACTATCAAAACGCCTGCAATCAATATAAGAACAACATATATTATGCTATTGATATTTGATGGGATGCCTGGAATTAACGTTATAATATAGGCTATTACTGAGAAAAGGACTAAAATTGAGATTATAAAATAAATTTTATTCTTGACTTTTGGATCCATTATCTTAAAAGAAGCTCATTATATAAAATCGTTATTGCTTTAATTCTTTTAAGCGAGCTGCTGGTTCTTTCCAAGTACCCTTATTATTGATATTACAACCGATTCAGCGATTATTATACTTATCAGCAACCCGTAAAGATAAAAGTATATTTCAAATGAAGGGGTAGTAAACAATCCAGCAATGAGAAAGAAAGTAACTATGCCTGGTGACAAGAAAAGTATAGAAATCTTCCACCAATTGCTCTTGAACAATACTATTCTCTGAGTGCTTGCGACCCTCATTTTGCTGAATCTTCTGAAGAAAAGAACTAAAGAAACAACCAAAAGCAAAGCCCCTATTGAAACTAATATTATAGGCAAAATAAAGCCAGCTAAGGGATTCACTGCAGAAGTGCTTATTAAGATTGCACTAGTCATAGCTAAAGGCAAACCTCGCTATGTATTTTAATGAAATGCTTATCAGAGACAAAGCCACAAGCAAAAAAGCTACTGTGCCAAGTATTACTCCGAGCAGAAATGATAAAGTTGCATAGCTTGTCAATATGCTTACAAAAAATGCTGCTATTGCAAGGAGAACCATTACCGATGCCAGCAAAAGCATGGAAAAAGGATTGTTGCTTCTGTTCAGGTTCAATATCATAGTAGCTATTGGGGCATTGTCCGTTCTATGCTTAAACAAGGCTATGAAAGATACTATCCCGAAGAAAAATAGAGAAACGCCTATCACTATATCTAACCCTACAAAAGCATAGTTTACTGCAAACAAGTAATTGTAATTTGCGGTTCCCGTTACAGTAACCGAACTGGAAACCGCCGGCACGTAAGATATTGATGAAATTTTCGGAAAGACAGCGAAAAAGACAAGAATAGCAGTTACAATTATCAATGCTACAAATCCAAATTTTAAGTATCTTAGTTTATTAGAGGCATTGTAAACTAATGCTTCACTTTTTGTATTACTCATATTAAATCCAGTGCCTCAAAATATAAATAGCTATTTTTTACTATAAAACGCAGATAAATTGGAATTTGAATTGTAGAACATAAACATTATAAAAATAAGCACATATAAAGGACCTGCAGCCAAATCAGTTACGCCGGCAAAGAATGGCCCGCCAAAACCCTGTATAACGGACCATGAAAACAGGCTATAGGCTATGCCCGCAATGTAAACTCCTTTCCTAAATAAACCAAAAATGAGCAGTAAAGCAATTGCTAACTCGGAAAATGCATACATATAGAGGAATAAATGTATGTTTGGCAGTATCAGCTTATCCCAGAATAGAAAGAATGGAATCAAGAATTTCGGCTCTCCGAGAATTTGCATTAGTTGGTTGCCGGCTATATTTGAAGCCGTGCCGCTCACTAGTTTTAAAGATGCATTTATTGCAAATATTGCTCCAAAAGCTATTGAAGAAATGGCAAAAACATTTGTTTTTTCATTTTTGGATTTTGCTTTCTTAAAGAACGCAAGCCTCCCCCATAAATTAAATTTCTTTTTTATTGACTTATCAATTGAAATATCATATGCATTAAAATTTCTTTCAGAGAAGATTAATAATAAAAACAAAAGAAAATAGAAAGGGGTTGCACCTATATCAAGCGTTCCTGCTATGTAAGGCCCACCAAACTGACTTATAGTAAGCCATATTGCTATTGAATATACTGCTCCTGCAACATACAAAAACTTTTTGAAAAAACCAAGTATAAGAAACAAGCCTATTAAAAACTCAACAATTATTGCAAAATACACAAAAAAATTTATGTTATTTGCAGTAACATTTGCCCAAAATGAAACCCAAGGATAGACAAAAGACCATGCACCATATGCCCCCGAAAGAACATTTTCCTTGATCAAATAAGCGGAATCCGGTATCAGCTTGAGCATTGAATCTGCTATGAATATTACACCTAAAAGAACGCGGGTTATAAATGGAATTTTACCAAACCTGAGGTTAACTTTTTCCATTAAATAAAACTAATTAAGAATAGCCATTGCTACTGGTACTTGCAACGGAAGAAGGAGAACTACTTACTATTATTTTACCATACATGCCCAGTTCTGCATGCCCGAATACTGGACAAAGGTACCAATATACTCCATTAGTATTGGCAGTGAATGTTTCACTCTCTTCATATATTCTTCCATTTTTGGGTGGAGGTATAAGTATGCCTTTCACAACGATGTCATTTGCACCGGTATAACCGTCAAACGCGCTTTCTGGCCCAGCTGTAGAATATGGTGGCGAGTAGCTGTTATTTACAATCATATACCCATGATAAGCATAATCCGATAAATCAAATGCATCGAAAGTTACTGTAGAACCCTGCTTTATTATTATAGTCGGATTAACAAGTCCATATACAGTAAAGGCAGGAAGCGCCTGAAGATCCAATTCACCAAGTAATGCCTTGTAAGGAGTATGCGTTCCCGGAACTGTAGAATTAAGCGTTATGTTATTTGCAGGATCTGAAGACAAGTTGTCTATCATTCCCATAGATATTGTTGTTGATTTATTAACATATATAGTGTTTGTGGCTGGATTTACTGTAACGCCTGCTGGTATAGTACTTAAGGCAGTAGAAACGGAAACAGAAACTGGGCCTGCAAAGCTTATTGTATGATTAATAGCTAGAAATGCCACTATTATAACTATAACAGCTATCACAAATATTATCGCTAAAATAATTGCATTGCTGTTTTTAGTGTTTTCCATCAGACTACCTCAATTTTGCCGTACATGCCCAATTCTGCGTGTCCTGGTATGGGGCAAATGTAATAGTAAGTGCCTGTTACATTGAATGTGTAAGACCCACTTGTTGAATAGATACTTCCACTGAAAGGATTATTGAAATTGGCGGGTGGCGGCAGTGCTGGTAAGTACAAAAGATCTGCTTTCAATGAAGTAGGAGAAAGAGTAGTAAATGGATTAAAAGGTGGAGCTTGTGGTGTTATAGCAAATATGTGTATTTCTGCTCCGAGGTTTATGAAAACAAAGTTCACAGTAGAGCCTTTATTTATAACGAATGTTGGATCTATTAAACCATAGTCTCCAAAGTATGGAAGTTCATGATTTGGAGTCTCAAGAAACGAATCAGCAGCAGTTATGTTAACAGGATATGTTATGTTGTAAACTGGATTATAGGATATATTCTCATATGCTACTATTGGTATGGTAACATTTGAACCTGTTATAACTATAGAATTGTTTGCAGAGTATACAGCTGCACCGCTAGGAACAGTGTGTATGAATTTAAGAAGTGCTGCCGAAGGTGATGAAGGAACCAAAGTGTATATTATAACAACAGCAATTACAACAATAACAGCCACTGCAACTATTTCATAAACAAGGAAATTGTTCTTCTTTGGCTTTTCCTGCATTTTAGTTATAGAAATTTGACTTATTTAAATCTTTTTAAAGTATTCTTTGATCTTTTTGCCAAATTTGGAATAGACAACTCTAGCTAATTCTATATCTAGATATGTACCGATTACTGCAACTGCATAGATTACCGGAAGGGTAGCAGCGGCATGCTGTACATAAGCAAAATGATATTCGTAGCTAGGTATTATGTTAAGTTCTTTTTCAGTCAATAGCCCCGAATACATCTCTGGAAATGCCATTATACCTGAGAGTAATAGCTTGTAGGTCTTAGGATGTTTCTTCAGGTAGTTAAATGCCTTCTGTTTAAGCTGACTTTTATTATCGGATAAAAGCTCCTCTAAATTGCTTGACTCCACTTCTTTGAATGAATACAACTAGTAAATAAGCTTTTTTATTAACGTTCTATGTATTTTTTCCAGTTTTTAATATCTTTTTCTACTGGGATGTAATGCACGTCTTCATAAGCCTCATTCTCTGCTATATCCACAATCCTTAAATCATTTGGATTGTTGTGCTCTAATATATTAAGAACTGTTCTACCTTTTTCAAATGATGGATAAACGTGCCAGCAAACAGTCTGCCCGTCTCTGTTCTTTCTTACGTTTTCTAGGATATACTCTCTTTTCTCATCTAGGTCAGTAACTTTCTGGTTATTCAGCAAAGCTATTTTGTAATACCTAAAAAAAATCTGATCCGGATTAAGCCTTTTCTTGTCCAGCAAATCAATAGTGTATATCAAATTTGTTTTTAAGCGCTGGCTTAACAGTTCACTGTCATTTCCATTTGATGTGTACTTTAACCTTCCTGGAGTGCTGTTTTTGAAAAGATAGAGTATATCCTCTCCATTTTCATTCACAACATAAGCATGCACTCTTTTATAGGTCAAAAGATCCGAATTTTTATAAAGCTTGTATTCTGGTTTAACCTTACTGGTTGGTGCATTTACCTTTAAAACAGCGAAAGAAAACGCAAAATTCATGTCGTTTGTGTAACCATCATAAGAATCTATTTTTTCGGCGTTATTTAATAAAGACTCTAAAATTGCGTCTTTTTTCATATTTTTTATAGAAAAATTCTAATATATAAATCTTATTATTTGTAAATTTTACAATATTTATAATTAAAACCAAAGCTTAATTATTGGTTAATATTCCTGAACATTTTTGTACATTTTATTGAATTCGTTCCAAAGCTCGTCAGGCATGTGCTTTTCAAATTTTTTGAAGAAAACCTTTACTTCATCTAATTCCTTTAGCCACCCCTTTTTATCAAAGTAGAATAATTCTTTGAGTTTATCTTTTCCGATGTTTAATCCTTTTAAATCCAAATCTTTTATGTCTGGTATAAATCCAATCGGCAGTTCAAGCGCATTTACTTTTCCATCAACCCTGTCAATCATCCATTTTAGCACTCTGAAGTTTTCACTGAAACCCGGCCAGGTATAATTTCCTTTTTCATCTTTTCTAAACCAATTTACGTTAAAAACCTTCGGCGGTGTTTTTATTCTTTTAGCTACATCGAACCAATGCTTAAAATAATCACCCATATTATAACCGCAAAAGGCAAGCATAGACATCGGATCTGACCTTACTACGCCAGTAGAGCCTGACTGAGCTGCAGTTGTCTCCGCCCTAGTCATAGCTCCCAATAGAATACCCTGCTCAAAGCTCTTGGCTTCATATACTAAAGGAATAAGCGAAGAACGTCTGCCGCCGAACAGAATTAATGACAGATTAACGCCTTTTGGATCCTTGTATGCTTGAGATTTAAAAGGATACTGTTTTAACGGCGTAGTAAACCTTGAATTTTTATGAGCTGCACTCCTTTCACTCCCAGGATGCCACTCTGCACCAGTCCAGTCATATAAAGTTTCGGGAGGCTCACTTAAACCTTCCCACCAAGGTTCATTTGTCTTTGGATTTAAAGCGACATTTGTAAAAATAGTGTTTTTCTTTAAAGAATCCAGGATATTTGGATTGCTACTAGGGCCTGTGCCATACGCAACCCCAAAGAAACCATTTTCAGGATTGATACCACGCAGTTCTCCTTCTTTACCTACAAAAAGCCAGCTTATGTCATCTCCGACAGTTCTTGCATAGAAGTCTTTGAAATCACTTGGAGGATTTATCATTGCCAAGTTTGTTTTGCCGCTTGCGCTTGGCAGTGCACCGCTTATGTAATATTTTTTATTTCTTTTTTTATTTTCTACTTCAAGTAAAAACATATGCTCTGCTAACCAACCTTCTTCCCTCGCGGCTACGCTTGCTATTCTTAAGGCATGTGGTTTTTTGCTTAATACTGCATTTCCCCCATATTCTGTGTTTATGCTCATCAATAACCATTCATCAGGAAAATGACATATGTACCTATTTTCTAGGCTTAAATCGCCAGTGGAATGCAGCGCTCTTACATATTTTTTCTTTCTTTTTAGTTCATTTACTGCAACATTTCCCATTCTTGTAAGTATGCGCATATTTACAACGACATATGCACTGTCTGTTATTTCAACACCAACCTGAGAAAAATCAGAGTTTTCCGGGCCCATGAGGTAAGGAACAACGTACATTGTTCTTCCTTTCATCGCTCCGTTGAAAAGATCCCACATCATTTTAAACGCTTTTTCCTTTTTCATCCATCTATTTGTCGGGCCTGCTTCCTCTTCACTGTCAGTGCATATTAAAGTCCGGTCTTCTACCCGCGCAACATCATTTTTCTGCGTACGATAAAGATAGCTGTTCTTGTACTTCCTTTCATTAAGCTTTATCCATTTTCCTTCACTTGTAAGCAGATTTGTTAACTCTTTATTTTCTTCACCAGAGCCATCGCACCAGTATACTTTATCCGGTTTTGTCCTTTTTCTTACTTCCTCGACCCATGAAATCAAAGAACTCGGTAAGGACTCTACCTGTTTGTTGTCAAGCATCGCTAATTTCACCTACAATCCCAAAGATTTAATGTTAAATAAAACTAAATCAAAAGCCAAAACACATTATTAATATTCATTCAATTGATTTATAGTTTTTTATCCAATACTAATAATCAAAAACTGGTTTTCACTTTTATTCAAAGTTAAAATTAACGATTCAAAAATAATTAAAAGCTTAAATATTGAAAGTTTCCAAAGGATTAGATATGGTTTTCAGCAATAATGCAATAGACTCTTTGTATACGTCTAAAAAAGAAATAGAAGAATTAGTGAAGGGCAATAAAGACAACAAAAAATTGAATGAGATAATAAAAAGCAAGGGAGTAAAACTTGAGGAGTTACTTAGCACAGAGGTAAAGTTAGAGTATGATAATCTTGGCATAAGTACCTCTTACTTAACAAGAGATTACGAAAGCAATGTTGTCAACCTAATAGGCATACTTGAAGACGTAAAAGAATTTTCAAAAAGCGCTTACAAAAAGATACGGTTTGACATTGACCACAATGAAAATGATGGAAGCTATTACGTAAAAGCATTTGATGAAAAAGATGAAAATTTATTCTATTTAAGATTAGCAAAAGGTTCATTTGATATGAGTGACGGCTCAAAGCATGTCTTTTTGTCTACAGGTATATACAAGAATTTCGCTGAAAAACCCTCGTTTGCAAGGGAATTATTTTCGATATTAAATGAAAAAGTAATAATAAAAGACATAGAAAAAACGTACAAGGACCTATTGATTGAAGGAACCGATCCTGAGAACGCAAGCAGCTTAACCGATGTACTCAAAGGTTTGGGGCTAGAAGTTTACAACAGCGATGTAAACATGAAAGCGGTGGGAGGATACAACGATATAAAGGATAGAATAGAAAGGGAGGTATTCACTCCTTTTGCACATAAAGACATACTAGAAGAGATAAGAAAGCTTACAAGAATAACCAAGAAGAACGAAACAAACAGTGCTTTATTCTATGGAGAACCGGGTACTGGTAAAACTTTAATGGCAAGGGTCATATCAAATGAAAATAATCTTAATTTTATATATATGAATATATCACAGATATACTCACATTGGTATGGCGATTCTCCAAGGAGAATGGAATCTGCATTTGACATTGTAAACAAATATTCCAAACAGAATGGTAAAACAGTATTATTCATAGATGAGATAGACTCTTTGGGTAGCAGACAGTACAATGGAAATGAAAGTAATAAGGTATTAAATGTACTACTTACAAAATTGAGCGGAATTAAGTCTGGAGAGAATGAAAACCTGCTTTTAATAGGCTGCACAAACTTGATTGAAAATTTAGACCCTGCTTTGGTCTCTAGATTCAAAAGCAAAATTTACTTTAGAAAGCCTGATGAAAATGATAGAATGGGAATAATAGCAACATATTCACAGAAACTATCTGAAAATGATATAAAGACATTTGCCAAGAACACTGAAGGACTGACTGGCAGAGACATTGAATCAATTGTTTCAATAGCAGAAGAAAACCTTGCATATGACATAGCAAACAAAAAAAGGGATTACAGAACGCCAAAAATAGAGGATTACCTGCATGCAATAAGTTTATTCAAACAAAGCCATGAGCAAGAAAAGCAGAAAACCAGCGGATTATATAGCTAGTAATCCGATTAAACCTTAAATAATATTAAAATGTATAGTAATAATGCAAGAATTAAAGAGTATATTCAAAAATAAGCAATTTAAAAAAATTATACTGCGCCCCCCAAACCATAAACCCGGTTCATTTAGAGGAGCTGGGGACTTATTAATAAATAATTCTGGATACTGGTTAACCTCTAGAACCAGAACCAAGAAAAAAAGAGGGTATGAGGTCGAAATATTCCATTCGAAAGAGGGGTATAACTACAAGTTAATTAAAAAAATAAATATAAAAGAATTAGAAAAAAGCTTAAATACTAAATTATCGAGTATTGAAGGCCAGCAGATTCTTTATAATGAAAAAAAGAAACTTTATTACTTGTACATTTCAGTAGATTTTGGCGATAAAAATGCCCATTTATGGGAAACTATACTTATGAGTTCAACCAACCCTTCAAAAACCTGGGAAAACAAAGGAGTTGTAATAAAACCTGTAAAGCCATTCAATACTGCAAAAGATTTTAACATAAGCTATATAAATGGCCAATATGTAGGTTTATGCAAGGCATACATTGACACAAAAAACCAGCTTAAAGCAGCTTTATTTACAAGCAAAGATGGATTAAGTTGGAAATATGAAGGTGTTCCATTGCTGGGCAATAAAAAACAACCCAAAGTATTCGCAATTGACGGAAAACTCTATAAACTTGGCAGTAAAATTATATTCTTAGGTTCTTTAGGTAATTTCTTCAAAAATGGATTGACGGCTTCTGACAGAGTATGTGGATTTGAACTGGACTTAAAAGAGAAGAGACTAAAAGAAATTTTTGTAGACAAGTGGGAGATAAAATCGAAATATGAAAATAGAGAATACCCTCTTCATACCTATTGTACTCCAGTATTAGATTACAAAAAGAAGGAATGGAAAATAATAATAGAAGCAATAGACCCAAGATATACAAAAAGATTGGGTGTATTTGATGTAATAGACAACGTTATAATGTATACCTCAAAAGCATATTAAAAATAATATGGATCTTGAAAAAATAAGAGCAAAAACAAGTGATAATTTGTTTTTGGACGGACTTCTTTACAAATCTGAAAACAATGCAAAAACTATTATTATAAATATCCACGGTACTGCAGGTAATTTTTACATACATAACTTCATAGATAAAATGTCTGTTGAGTATACAAAGAATAATATTGATTTCATGGCTGTCAATAACAGAGGACATGACTTTGTTTCAGAATTCCAACAAGCAAGAGGAAAAAATACAAAAATAATCGGATATGCTTACGAAAGATTTGAGGACTGCATATATGACATAAAGGCATGGTTGGATTTTGCATCTAGATTAAAATACAAAAATATAATACTGCAAGGACACAGCCTTGGCGCAATAAAAGCTACATACTATGTTTACAAAACAAACGATAAAAGAGTAAATGGCTTGATCCTTGCATCTCCTCCTGACATTGTAGGGTTATTTTCTAAAAGAGAGAAGCCGGTTAGTATGATTAATGACTTGTTATTTACGAAAAATAATAATAGTTTCCAGCTGATATCAAAAAGAACTTTTGAGGAACTTAAAAAAATAGATGGGCCTGCAGATATATTTAACACTTATGACCCAAAAAAGAAATCTGCAATTGAGAAGATAAACATACCAATATTCGCTTTCTTTGGAAGTATGAATGAGGCCACAATAATGAAACCAATTAAAGCACTAGAAATATTATACAAAAAATCACAAAAAACGAATTTCAATTTCAAAATTATAAACGGGGCCAATCATATATATTATAAAAAAGAAAAAACAGTAGCAAAAGAAGTTACTAAATGGATAAAACAAAATTTTAATTAAGCCACTTGTTTTACAAAATTGTTATCTTTATAAATATTGTATTTATTAAGCTTGAAATTTATGGTTGAGCCTACTTCTTTTGGTTTATCTCCTCTTAGTACCACCATAGATCCATCTTTTATTTCACACATCCAGTAATTTATATCCCCAACAAGTTCATTAGTTACTAATTTTGCTGTCAAAGTACCCCTTCCAGCAAGAGCCCATTCTGGTCTGAAGCCCCAACTTATTGAATCACTCTTCTTTATGAAACTCATAGGGAAATTTCCTATAAAATCACCGACCCACCTATTTTTAGGGAAATTGTACAAATTTTCAAACGAGTCTATTTGTTGGAATTTCCCATTGTTTAAAACTCCTACTCTTGAAGTTATATTTGAGGTTTCTCTCTGATCGTGGGTAACATAAACAAAGGTGCTGTGAAGCTGTTCACGTAACCTTTTGAGTTCCTCTCTGGCAGTAAATCTTACCCTTGCATCTAGATTTGAGAATGGTTCATCTAAAAGAAACATGGAAGGTTCACGTACCAATGCCCTTGCTAATGCAACCCTTTGCTTTTGGCCACCGCTTATTTTTGAAACTGCAGATGGCAGAATTTCTGAGATACCTAGTAGCTTTGCCGCTGAATTCACTTTCTTTTCAATTTCTTCCTTTTTTAGTCCTGCAATCTTAAGTGGAAATGCAATATTTCTATAAACATCCATATTTGGGTACAAAGCAAAACTTTGAAACACCATTGCAATATTACGTTTATTCGGGGGCAGTTCTGTAATGTCTTTTCCATCTAAAAATATCTTTCCTGAATCAGGTTCTTCTATTCCAACTATAATTTTAAGCAAGGTGCTTTTTCCTGTTCCGGAAGGCCCTAAAATTGCAAAAAGTTCTCCTTCATAAATTTTAAGATCGAGATTGTCTATTACTGCTTTTTTACCAAATTTCTTTGTTATGCCTTTCAATTCCAGTTTTACTTTATTGTTTTTCATCCTGTTATACCTCCAGTTAAATATATCCCTCTTATATACTTTTGTAGTACTACAGTTAAAATAATTACGGGTATTGAAACAACCGCAGCAAAAGCTGCGGCTTGTATCAAACTACCTTCAGTTATGTTTATGTATACTATTACCGGTAAAGTTGGCTTTAAAGGTGAAAGTATAACTGCAAATGTAAATTCGTCCCAGGAAGTAAGCCAAGAAAGTAAAAAAGCCGCTGCTACGCCTGCCTTTGCAAGAGGTACTAACATGGTATAAATCGTTCTAAAAAGACCCATACCATCGACTCTTGCTTGGCTCTCTAAATCTTTGGGTATAGCCCTAAATGAACCCAATAATATAAATGTTGCTAATGGCAAAGTAAACAACGATTGAGCAAGTGCCAATGCAACAGGGCTGTCAAATAGCCCTGCCTTTATAAATTCAACCGAAATAGGTATTGCAATTATAAGTGCGGGTACTAAATTTGCTATAAAAAGAAACACCATTATTAAATTTCCCAGTCTTTTGTTAAGTTTACTTAGACCATAAGCAGCAGGTATTGCTATTGCTAAAGTTATGGCTCCGACCATAAATGCCACTTCCAAGCTTTTAAACAAAGGCGCAACGAAATGATATTGTGTTAATGCGCTTATGAAGTTAGCTAATGTCAATTTAACAGGCAATTGTGATGGAAACAACTTGTCAAGAGTTGTCGTAGTCGGAGAAAAAGAAACCAAAAAAAGTATGTAAAGTGGGTATATAAATATTATTGCAACAATTATGGCTACTGCATACAACAGATATTTCTTAATTTGTTTGATTTTCATATCAATCAGCTACCTCATAAACTCCCATTAGCTTCTTTCTGAATACAACTATTAATGCAAAGCCTAAAACAAAAGCGAAGAGGATAGTTGCTGATGAAAGAGAATAATATAAAGTAGAAGTCGTTGAATAAAATTCATAAGTTATTGTAGTAAGAAGCGGTGGATTATATCCAAATAGTATCAAAGGCAACGCAAAAATATTAAATTCTGCGATCCCTCTAACTATTAAAGCTATTGTAACGAAATCAGCTATATTAGGCAGAGTTATGCTAAAAAATCTTCTTATTGGGCCGGCACCATCAACTGCAGCTGCATTATATAATTCTGGAGGGATCTGGCTCATACCTGCGAAAAGAATTAATGCGACTATTGGCGTTGTTTTCCAGGAGTCTGCAAGCATTGTTGTAAATAAGGTCATATAGGTATTTGCATACCAATTTATTGCGTGTATTCCAAATAAAGCTAAGAAAGAATTAGCATAACCTCCGACAGAAGGGAATATTAATGAAAAAGTATAAGCAGAGACAACTGTAGCTATACCAAAAGGAAGTATGTATATTGTAGAAAATACTGCCTTTCCCTTTAAAGCCTTTGTAAGTAAAGTAGCAATTATAAATCCAAAGGTAAACTCTATTGTTAAAGCTCCTGCAGTTAATATGAATGTATTCAATATCGCTGAGACTATTCCGTAATGACTAAGGTCTGTAAAGTTGCTTAAAGTTAATTGTCCTGTAGATGGAGAATGAAAACTTTGAAAGACTGCAGATAAAGCCGGATAAAAAGATATACCGACTAGGTAAGCCACTAAAGGAAGAATCAAAAGAACAGGAATATATTTACGTTTTATCCTAAATTTCATAATACCATATGATTCTTAAAATATTTAAAATTTTAATGGTTAGTATGAACTGATTAAGCAGCCTTTAATGGCGCAAAGTATCCTTCTTCGTACTGATTTGCGTATGTGGTATTGTAATTACTTACTAAGTAATTGTACATTGCCAAATTCTCGCTATTTAGTATTGTTTGTATGCTACTTTCAGTACATGCAGTTCTACCACAATCATTAGTAACTATCTCTGTGAATGCATTATCTGCCAAGGCATCCCACTCTGTTATCCACGCTACGGGTGGTCTAAAGAAAGCCCCCTGATTAAAAGCAGCTAGTATGGCCTGCGAAGCCGCGGATGCATTTGTGTAAGTTGCGTTGGTAGTATTATAAACAACCGTTCCTGAAGTGGCTATTGATTCGTAATTATCCAAACTACCGGGCCACTGATAATCAAAAAAGTTGTATTCATTATTGTTTAATCCTTTATAAGAAGCCCAATAATCGTGCGTATAAGCAGGAGAGAAATACTTGCTTAGATTATAGATATAGTAATAAGCAGCAACATCTCCGCTATCATTTAAAACCATTGGATTACCGCCTGCCTGAACCATCCATTGGAACATCTCTGTAGAGGTACTAGCTCCACCATGTCCTTGCATACTTATACCACCAAAACCCTTTGAGGTAAGAGCTTCACCCAAATTAAGTAATTGTGTCCAATTAGAAGGTGGAGTAGTAAAGCCTACTTTTGCTAATGATGAAGGATTATACCAAACTAATGCTAGATTTGCTCTGTAAGGTAAGAAGTAAACTCCTTTATAAGTTTGTTTTTCATAAGTGACTAAACCTGCCATTGATGGAATCAAATCATTGGGTAATAATAAGCTAGCATTGGTAATGTTATCCAAATCCCCTGCGTAAAACAGCTCCCCTATTGCAAGATTGTCTTGTGCTATTACTGTAGCTCCAACCTTACCACTTTCAACTAAAGCTTCAACATCGCTAGTTATTTGATCAGGTCTAAGTTGTACCCAATTTATTTTTATATTAGGATATATTGACTCAAATTCCGGTATCAATACATTTTCCATAATTTGTGTAGCAGAAGCACTAACGCCTAAGTCATCATACATTGTAACAGTAACTGCTGGCCCATTATAAGCCGGCAAGGTCGTATTTACTGGGTGAGCCGCGTATGCTTCGGTATCTATTGGAGGCCAACCCAATTTATACAATTCTTCTTGAGCCTGTGTCGACAAAAAGAAAGTAATCACTGTATCTATCGCATTCAAATTAGTAGCGCCTTTTGGAATAGCAAAAACATCTCCACCAATAAGATGCTCAGTATTATTTAAACCTGCAGGGCCTGCGTAAACTCCGATAGTGGGAGAAGAAGAGAATGCAACTGCTGTGCTTACATTAGTAGTAGGTACACTAACAGTTGTTTTTGAAACGTGTGAAAAGTAACCTATGAAAAAGAATATTATAGCCACAACCACAATTAAAGCAATTACGGATCCACTGAAACTACTTTTCGTGGAGTTTTCCATAATCTTAAGATAATTTAATTATATTTAAAGCTTTCTACCCTTCAAAACTAAAAGAATATTAATTTATTTATAAAATAGATTTAAATTGAATGCAAATAAAGTGTAAACAATCGAATGGCATACATTACATAAACATAAATTATTACAATCCTGTTGTTAAATTTAATTTGCCTAAAGATTATACTGAAGATATTCATTCAAATACTATCGATATAACTGGGGAAAAATTCTCTTTTTATGAAAGTGAGGACAAAATAATTCTGTCAAAGGATTTAGACATAAAAGAACACATTTTGGGGCTTGGAGAAAACGCTTTCAAGTTAGACAAAAGAAGGTCAAGATTAACAATGTGGAATACTGATGCGCACGACTATACTCCAAATACGGATAAAATGTATATTTCAATCCCTTTCTTTATATCGGTTAAAGAAAAGAATAAACTTGGAGTATTCATCAATTACCCTGGAAAAATAGATTTTGATTTTGGTATAAAAGAATACGACAAAACAATTATAGAGATATTTAACAAAAGTGCGGAGATTTTTATTATTGAAGGACAAAGCTTAAAAGAGATATTAAACAAATTCCTCTCAGTAACGGGAAAACCCTTTAAAATACCTGAATGGGCGCTTGGTCATTCAATATCAAGATATAGTTATTTTCCACAAAAAACTGTTATAAATGTATTGAAAGAATACAAGAAGTATTCTAGAGTTGATACTATCTACCTGGACATAGATTATATGGATAAATATAAGATATTTCAATGGAACAGATCTTATTTTCAAAATCCAAAAAAGATGATAAAAGAAATACATAAAATGAAAACAAAGATTGTGACAATAGTGGATCCTGCAATAAGAATAGAACAAGAATACGAAACGTTTATAAATGGTATTGGGCATTACTGTGAAAGAGAGTCTGGGGAGATTTACACTTCGAAAATGTGGGCAGGGAATTGTGTTTTTCCTGACTTCTTTAATGAAAAAACTAGAAACTGGTGGTCCTCTAAAATAAAAAAATGGGTAAGCGATTATTCAATTGATGGAATTTGGTTGGACATGAATGAACCAACTGTGTTTAACTTAAGTAAAACATTTGATTCAGATGTCATTCACAAAATAAATAATAACTATTATTTGAAACATGAAAAAGTACACAATGCATATGCCTATTTTGAAGCCATGGCAACTTATAAGGGCATAAAGAATGGATTTATATTGTCTAGGTCAGGATACGCAGGGATACAAAAATATGCAGCGATATGGAGTGGTGACTCCGTTTCTTCTTGGGAAGACATGCGGTTACAAATCCCAATAATGCTGAATTTAAGCTTATCGGGTGTGCCATATGTAGGCTGTGATTTGGGGGGATTTAACGGAAGAAACGAGCCTGATCTCCTTGTAGCATACTACCGTATGGCAGTTTTCTTCCCGATATTTAGAAACCATAAAAACAAACTAGAAAATGACCAAGAAATTTACATTTTAAAGGACAAAGACAGAGAAAGCATAAAAAAAGCAATAGAATTAAGGTATCTATTTATGAGTTATATAAAGGATTTAGCCTTATTATCACATAAGAAAGGAAGCCCAATTATACGACCTCTATTTTATGAATTTGAGGATGATGAGAACACCTATCAAATAAACGATGAATATATGCTTGGCAGTCATTTATTATATGCTCCACAACTAGAAAATAAAATAGAAGAGAGAGAGGTTTACCTTCCAGGAGGTAAGTGGTTAGATTTAAACAATAAAAAAGAGTTTCTTGGACCGTGTTACATAAAATCAAATGATGAATTCCCAATATTCATAAGAAAAGGCACGAATATAGAATTGACAAACGGCAAAAAAATTGTTTACTGAATTTTATAAAGGTCTAAAAGCGCACTTATAAATGTGGCATGTACAAACCCTTGGGGAAAATTGCCTGTGAACACTTTATTATGCACATCTATGTCTTCGCCAATTAGATTGTTAGGGCCCACTATGCTTTTTACGTTCTTAAGCAGCTGTACGGCATCATTTTTCCTTTTCAGCTGAGAGTAAACTGAAGAAAGCCACATGGAGCAAAGAACAAATGCATGATTTGCCTTTCCAATCGAATCAAAGTTATATCTGTAAACAAAGCCCTTCACAAAAAGTGTCTTTTCAACAATCTTAAGTGTCTTGATAAAGATTGGATCGTTAACATCGATAAAACCGTAGATTGGAAATGACAATACTGTAGAATCCACTTCATTGCTCTTCGGAAAGGTAACAAAATAGCCGTCTTTTACGCAATTTGACATAACCCAGCTCTTTATTTCGCTCCTTGTTTCTTTCCAACGGTCTATCCCACCTATCTCAGAAATAAGCGTTCCTGCGCTTTCCAATGCGACCCAGATCATGACTTTTGAATGAGTATATTCATGGTCCTCTGGCTTTTCCCATATTCCAGAATCAGCAAGCTGCCAATTATCAGATAACCAATCAGCTATGTATTCTATGGCCTTTGAATGATTCTGTATAAACTCTTTGTCCTGCGTAGAATCGAAATAGCCCTTTACGGCGTACAAAAACTCTCCTTCTATATCCAATTGTATCTGATTAGTAGCCCGATTGCCTATTCTTACAGGCTTTGAGTTCATAAATCCATTCAAGGAATCAATATATTTTTCTCCATATATTTTTGTACCGTCTACTTTGTAAAGATTATAGAGCGGTTTACCGGAATAATCTATCATGCTGAATAAAAACTCAAGTGCCCTTCTGCCTTCAATATAGAAACCTAATCTACAAAGAGCGGAAGCCATTATTGCCGAATCCCTTACCCAAACATATCTGTAATCCCAGTTTCTATTACCACCAGGATCCTCTGGCAAAGATGCAGTCGGTGCTGCTATTATGCTGCCTGTTGGGGAGTAAGTAAGTCCAAGTATAGTAAAAACGGATGACCTCAAAAGCTGTTCGAATTCCTCTAAATCCGTGCCTAAAAGACTTAATTTTATCCTTTCTGTGTATGCTCCCCAGTAATCTATTGTTGAATCCAGCGCTTTTGAAAGACTGGAGGAAGAAACATTTTTCCCTTCTAATTCATATATCTCTGCAGATTGGTAATAAGAAAGGATAACCTGTGTTAATCCTTTTTCTATCTCCCACGTAAAATCTCCTATTTTTTTGTATTCTCCTAATATCTCTAAAACCAGCTTTCCTTTACCGGTTTTACTGTCAAACATTATCTTTCCATCATTTTCTGAATAATTGAAATTCATTGTATGAAAACCAAATAATGGATTAA
>JAKAAG010000010.1:0-17081 GCA_021797085.1 Nanobdellota archaeon | reverse complement strand
CTTGGCAACGTAAACAATATAATTCCAGGGCATGAAGTGGTAGGAACTATTGAAAAGGTAGGTAGTGAAGCCAATACTCAAAAAATCGGCAGTAAGGTAGGAGTTGCCTGGCTGTACAGCTCATGCGGAAGCTGTGAATACTGCCTTAGTGGAAGGGAAAACCTATGTCAAAACAAGAAATTTACTGGTTTTTCTAAAAATGGAGGCTACTCTGAATACATTATAGCCGATAACAGGTTTATATTTAATCTCCCTGTTGGATTAAAGGATGAAGAGATTGCTCCTTTGCTTTGCTCTGGAGCAATAGGCTACCGTTCATTCAAGCTGGCGCAGGCTTCTCCAGGCAGTACAATAGCAATGTTTGGATTTGGCGGTTCTGCGCATTTAACATTACAGCTTGCAAAGAAGCTTGGCCACAAGGTCATAATAGTAAGCAGAAACGAAGAACATCTAAAGCTTGCCAGTCAACTTGGGGCAGATTTCACCTTTTCGCCTAAAAATGGTGAGGTATACGAAAATTTAAAGGACAAAGACATAGAAAGTGCAATAATTTTTGCACCTTCCTCTATACCTATAATGAATGCCTTAAAAGTGATTAAGCCTGGCGGGAGAGTAGTCGTTGCCGGGATACATATAGATGGAGAGATAAAAATAGATTACGACTCGCAGTTATTTCATGAAAAGATGCTACTTTCCGTCGAATCCTATACTAGAGAGGATATGCTGGAGTATCTAAGACTTGCCACGAATCTAGGGATAAAACCAGTATACAGTGATATAAAATTAGAGGATGTAAACTCAGCATTAACTGAGCTTAAGAAAAGTGAAGTGATGGGCGTAAAAGTGATCAAATTTTAGATATTTAAACTTCAAAGCATTTAGTAATAAAATGGCAGAATCGAACCAAAGAGCGTATAAATTAGATGAAATACTTGGAAAGCCCCTCATAACATCATCTGACAAGAAAACAAGAATTTATGGATTAAACGTTAAGGGCAGAGAGGTTGCAATTTCAGCATATTCAGAAAGTGAGACAAGAAAAGGATATTTCCATAAAGTTGAAATAGAATATTTACCATCTTCAATGTACCTGATAAACGGAAGCTGCACTTGTGAATCCTTTCAGTATTATGGTATGCCTTGCAAACACATGCTTAAAGTGAGAAACGTATACCTTAAAAATAGAGACAAGATCAATAAAGACTAGAGTAAATTTCTTTAGGTATCAGTTCCTTTATCTCTTTCGTTTCTATGTCTTTTCTCATTAAGTTCTTTACGTTCTTCTCATCCAATTTGTCTAAGGAAAACAGTTTTTCTATGAACTCTATTCCTTTAGAATGCTTGTAGCTAAGGTCTATGAAATTAACATAAAATGAAAGGTAATCCTTTCCAAATACTTCTAGGCTATTCATAATTTTCCCTTTATCCGATGAGAAAAGTCTTTTTGAAAGGTATGAAACAGTATCTGTATAATAATACTGACTAATTGTATTTACCGCCTTTTCGTAGAATAACTTCCTATACTGCTTTTCTAAGTTTCTACCGTAAAGCGTTATGTCCTCAGCTAACTTATCGCTGTTAAGGCCAAATTTTGAAAGCTCATTTTCCAAAGCAGAAACCTTTGAGCTAGGGATTCCCGATTTGGAAAGTTCATTTCTGAACAGATATTTCGTTTTATCTTCCATTTTTTTATATGAATAGAAGGCATATAAATACTTTTAATAATGAAAAAGAAATAAAGGAGATACAAAAACTTGCAATTACAAAAAACAAGTATTTAATTATAAACTAATCAGAACAGCCGCAACCACAGCCACAACCGCATCCGCATTTTTCTTCGTTTTCGTCTTCTGCCATATCTCTTAAAGAAAATTCTTGTTTTATATAGTTAACTGTTGTTTTTTTACTGCATCTAAAAAAGATAAAAATAACGGAGAAGGCGCTTCTATCCTTGATTTTAATTCAGGATGTGCTTGAGTGGCTATACCAAAGCCACTTGGCCACTCTATTATCTCAACTAAGTTGTTGTCTTTTGTTGTTGCCGTTATCTTCAAGCCATTCTTTTGAAGAATTTTCCTGAATTTATTATTAAGCTCATACCTGTGTCTGTGTCTTTCCGAAACAACTGCTTTATGATAAGAAGAAAATGCTATTGAATTTCTGTCTTTTATAAGCATGTCCCATGCACCCAACCGCATTGTTCCCCCTTTCTGCTTTACTGAAAGCTGCGAAGGCAGTATATCTATTATATTGTACTTTGTATCCGGATCAAACTCCGTTGAATTTGCGCCTTTTAAATTGCACACATCTCTTGCAAATTCCACAGCCATAAGCTGCATCCCTAGACATAAGCCTAGATAAGGTATGCCTTTTTCTCTAGCATACTTTATTGCAGTTATCATGCCCTCTATGCCTCTCTTTCCAAAGCCGCCCGGGACTATGAGACCGTTAATCCCTTTTAAGATACTATTCGGATCCGACTTTTCAAGCGACTCGGATTCTATCCATTTTACATTAAGATTAACAGATAGCTTGCCGGCAGCATGCATTAATGCTTCTCTAACGCTTACATATGAATCCTTAAGTTCTACGTATTTTCCGACAACTGCTATCGTAACTTCCTTTCCGTCTCTGCTTATTATCTTATCAACATTGCTTTTCCATTTTTCAAGCTTTTCTAGGTTTATCTTTTTCTTTGGCAGATTGAATGCTTGTAAAAGTATCTTATCAAAATTCTGATCTATTAAATATTGGGGTAATTGATAGGGAGAATCCATGTCTGGGTCGTTTATCACCCTGCTTTCATCCAGACTTGTAAACATTGCAAGCTTCTTTCTAATGCTGTCGCTCATTTCACCATCTGTCCTGCATATCAAAAACTGTGGGATTATGCCCATTCCCATCAATGTCCTAAATGCAGACTGTGTTGGCTTGCTCTTCTGTTCGCCAACGGTTTTTAATCTGGGTATGTATGTAACGTCAACAAATACTACTTTTTCCTTGAGTGAAAGCTGCCTCATTGCCTCTATAAAATAACCATTTTCAATATCTCCAACAGTTCCCCCAACTTCTATTACAACAAAATCAAGCTTGTTTTTTTCCGCGAAGTCCTTTACTCTTTCTTGTATTTCATTTGTAAGGTGCGGTATTACCTGAACATCCTCACCTAGATATTCTCCCTTTCTTTCTTTTTCTATTATGCTGCCGAAAAGTTTTCCCCCTGTTATAGAGGAACTGCTTGTTAGGCTACGATTAAGGAATCTTTCATAGGTACCAAAATCCATATCCACTTCTCCCTTGTCGTCTAATACAAAGACTTCTCCATGCCTGTAAGGATTCATAGTGCCGCAGTCATAATTCAAATATCCGTCGAATTTTATTGGAAGAACCTTGAAATCATACATGTCCAGTATTTTCATTATAGAAGAGGATACTACCCCTTTGCCTAAGCCACTCATTATTGATCCTAGTACTACTACGAACTTTGCTGGCATTTAATTTAACTTATTTTAAGCTTTTATATTTTTCCCTGCCTGATTACCCCTTTTAATGGAAAATCAAATGAAACCCAACCAAAGAAGAAGTATGCCTATAAATTCAGAGTAATATAAAAACGCGGGAAAATGAGCGATGTAAAGGGAGCCAGCAATACTTACTATCACTACTCCGGCTATTATTGAAAGCATTTTCTTGTTAGATGTTTTTCTATATGAGAGTACTGCTACCGCTATAAGCATTCCGGCCGCAGGAAATGTCATTACTGACGAAGAAATTACCACTAATAGAGGAAGTACCCCAAACACTACATAGTTTGTAAGCACATTGCCTATGTTTGCTGTTATCAATGAGTATATAACAAATACTGCAGACAAAATGAAGAATATTCCATAGTAGTTGAAGACTTTCTTGTTTTTAAGCAACGCAGTAGAACCCAGGGCCAAAAAGCTGACCAAAAATGCAACTGCAGCTAGGTAAGACTTTATCAAAAAAGCACTGTATAGGTTAAAGGCGAAAAGAACTTCAAGTAAAACGCCAATGCCGAACAGCCAAAGCCCTATTGACCAATAAAGCTGACTTTTACCCCTCTTTTTTAGAAACTTGTAGGTCATTAATGAAGCTAAAGGCACAGTCAAAAGAAAGATAAGAACAGTAGAAAATTCAATGAAAAGCTCACTTGAAAATATGCCCGACATTTCTTTTTATAGGTTTTATCATATTTAAATTATATGAAAAAAACAAGCGATAAAAAGACCGCTATAACCGCTATAAAGATATTATCATCTATTGGGCTGAACCTCTCTGCTAAAGAAAGAATTAATGCAAAGATAACACCAAATAAGCCGAAGAATATAACGCCTGGAATCAAAGAAGAGACAAAAAATGCAGTGCTGCCTGTAATGGATTTCCTGCCTGGCTTTTTCTGTATTTTCAAGCCTGCGATAGTAGCTATTGGGTCTGAAATCAACAAAGAAAAAAGACTGAAAAAAAGAAAATCAAAGCGGTTTATAAATCCCAGCAGTAAAACAGCGCCGACGGCCATTGATATTGCTCCGGAACCGAATATCACTCCGTCCCTTTCAAGCAGGTTTACTAACTTCTTCATTTTCCTGCCGTAAACATATATGATATGTGCTACTAATATGCCTAGAAAAACCAATGCCAGCAGAATCTGTTTGTAAGAAAAGACAAGAATTGAAAGGAAAATAACACCTATAACAATCTGGACTAAATCTCTTCTTATTTCCAGTTTACTGCTTAGATTAACGGTTTTCATCGCCAATTTTTTTATAAACAGCGATTGAACAACCACACTTACAGAGATTATTTCGAGTGAAAGTATAATTGGGAACACTTCAGAAAACACAATTATTAGAAGAAATACAAACACAATATAAAAATAATATTTATGTGATACGTAAGCTAGTAGAAGCAAGGAAGAAAGCACAGCAATTGGGATGGCATAATAATATAGATAAAAATTATGAAGCAAAAAATAAACGAGATAAGAGAATAAAAAAGAAAAAATAAATGTAAGTGAATTATTTGTTTTCATGTTATTAAAGAAGAGAGAACTCCTTGTCTTTTTTGTAAGCAAATACCTTGATAACATCTGTTACCAAAAGAAAAACAACTGCAACAATTCCCATTAATAATATATAGTATGAACTTATGCTTGCCATTAATACTCCAAATTTTGCTATTATGAACGTTATGATAATCGCAAGAACTATTTGCAGTATAACAGGTATGCTTGGTCTGGAATGGAAGAACCTTCTTCTAGATCTTATGGATAAAAGAAGCGCTTCTATGGAGAATATAAACGCAACAAACATGAATGTTTCAAAGGAAGTGTGACTTAAATGGAAATAAAAAAGGCCGAAATAAGCCAACAAAGACACTTCGATTATAGCCATTGCCCCAAAAAGAATGGACGCAAAGAATATTGCTTTTATGTCCCATGCATCTGGTTTCTTGGAATAACTTTCCTTATCAGTTGACAATGCTATGCTACCTATGTCGTTTATGAATATCATTAAGATAAGCTGTATAGCCCTTATGGGTAAAAACCTAAGTATTATAAATGCTATTGAAAGAAAAAATGCTATCTGGAATATCCTAGTTACCTTATTTAAGGTATAGCTTATCATCCTCTCAAATATGGACCGGCTTTCCTTTACAGCGTTCACTATGGGCTCTATTCCTGGGGAGGTTAAAACTATGGTTGCAGCGCTTTTTGCAACGTCAGTTGCATTTGAAACAGCTATACCCACTTCTGCCTGCTTTAGAGCGGGTGCGTCATTTACTCCATCTCCCGTCATTCCTACGTGGTAACCCGCATCCTGCAATGCCTTCACTATTGTATACTTGTCCTTTGGGAATACTCCTGCAAAACCGTCATGCTCTATGATTAACTTTGAAAGAGTCTTTTCGTCTAATCCCTCCAAAGTTTTAACATCAAGGATTTTTTCTCCTATTCCAACTTCTTTGGCTATTTCCTTTGCAGTATCAATGTTGTCCCCTGTAAGCATCTTTGTCTTTATTCCCAATGCTTTAAGCTCCTCTATAAGCATTTTACTGTCTTCCCTTGGTTTATCGTTTAATGGTATTATTCCCACAAAGGACCATTCCTTTCTCTCACTTAATTTAGCAGCTACTGCTATAGTACGATAGCCCTTTAATGACATCTCCTTTATCTTAGCATTGACTTTTTTCGTTTCCGAAGAATCCAAAGAGCATTTCTTCATTATAATCGCAGGAAAACCCTTGATGGCAGACATTTTTTTACCGTTTAGTATGACATCCGCCTGCGACATTTTTGTAGCGGGATTAAAAGGCGTGAATTTCACCAGTTTGTAATTCAATTCCAAGTTCTTAGTATCGTATTTTTTTAGCCCGTCTATTATTGCATTGTCTATCTCATCGTTATCCTCTCTTCTGGATGCGATAGACCCATAAAAAAGAACCTCCTGTGCTGAGAATTTTCCATATCCAAAGGGTTCAGATACTGAAAGTTGGTTGCCCGTTATCGTACCTGTTTTATCAAGGCAGACCACGTTCATGGTAGATGCTTCTTCAATTGCTTCTAGCTTTGTTACCAGAATATTTTTTGCTGACAGCCTTTCAGTACCATATGCCATAGCAACTGTAAAAGCTGCTGGCAACCCAACAGGCACTGAAGCCAAAAGTATAAGAAGAGAAAATGGAACTATTGTAAGCAGATTTATGTGTGATATGTACGAAGCTATAAAAACCGCGGCTATAAGTATTAGATCAACATAGATAAGATATTTAAGCAGCTTCAAAATATCGCTTTCCAAATGCATCCTGCCACCTGCTATCCTTACAAGGTCTGCTGTTTTACCAAATGAAGTGTCTTTTCCTGTCTTTAAAACGAGAGCCGTCGCTTCCCCTTCTCTTACAGTTGATGATGAAAATATAGTGTCTCCTTCTTTTCTGTCCACGGGGAGTGATTCTCCAGTTAGCATTGACTGATCAACTGAAAGGTAATCTCCCTCTATTATTAGGCAGTCTGCAGGAACTATATCCCCCAGCCTTATCCTTATTACATCACCAGGTACCAATAATTTAGCAGGCATCCTTTTCCATTCATTATTTCTTTGAACGTTGACGTTTACCGATAGTTTGTTCTTTAAAAGCTCTAAGGTATTATCTGCCTTGAATTCCTCCAGAAAACCAGCTATACCATTAAACAAAAGAAGGCCAATGACTATGTATGCATCTATGCTTTTTCCTAGAATAAATGAGATTACTATGACAATATAAAGCATTAGTGGTATCGGGCCCCAAAACTTCAAAAGAAATTTTTTTATGGGATTTACTTTTTTGCTTGCAATCTCATTGTAACCGTATTTCTTTAGTCTTTCATCTGCCTCTTTTTCAGAAAGGCCATTTTTGCTTGAAGATAATTTTCTGAATTGTTCCTCTTTGTTTATTTCGCTGTCTTTCTTCATATCAATCGCTTATTAATCCTATAAAAAGTTTGTCATCGCCCTTGAATTTTTTCTCGCCGGGCAGCCTTAAAAAGAGGTATACTGTTTTTCCGTTAAAAATAAAACGTAATGGAGGAGAGTAGGGGTAGAACTCTTTCTTAAAAAGCTTATCATAGCCAACATTTATTTCTGAGATTGATTTCTTTTCGACTCTCATAATTAGCGTATCAAGTTTTTTGTTGTAAAATTCTATGCTTTCCTGCGTTATCTCTACAAAACCCGAATGTTTATGCAACGGTTTTATTGAGCTCCTGCCAACCCTTGCAATAACCTTTTTGTGAAGGCTTAATTCCAGCAATTCTTTCTTAAATATCCACACTGCTTCAAATAGGCCAAGTCCCCTTTTTAGCGAGTCATTTATGAACTTCATTCTGGGAGTCTCCCCTCTAAATATGTCCACTATGTTCAGTATATTCTTGTCAACTGAAACGCTGGCGTTCTCCTTTGCTAAATTTTTGCTGTAAATCTTAGATGAAACAGACTTAAAGACCGTGGACATATTATTATGTTGCCTTCAATTCATTTATAGTTTCTTATTTGTTCAATTTACCGACAGAAAAGAAATAATTTTATTATTTATAATGTTTAGATAACTTGGATTATCATCTGTATTATAAAACCAAGTACGCCGATTATGAATGTACCTATAATAACCATTATGGAAAGTTCCTTGAACTCCTGTTTTGTAGGTTTTCTTGCAAGATGAAGTATCCTACTGTATTCAAACCTGTAATGCTCCAGCTTTGCCTTTATATTCATTGGATGGGCCTTTTTTATCGCATTTTTGACATGATATAGATGGAACCTTCTTTTCTTTACCTGCTGTTTTTCTTCCTTGCGACTGTTGTTTACATTGCTTTGCACAACTGTTTCCGCAGGCTTTTTCTGATTATTATTCTGCCCTAAATTTTGAGCATTGCTTTGATTATTGTTAGGAGTAACTGGTTGCACTGTCTTTTCATTGTTCTGAACGTTCTCTGCAGGATTTGCATCGCTTTTTACTGTTTCCTGCTGCTTATCTGAATCATTCAAATTAGCGTCTGCAAGACTCTTGTTTTCATCCATAATCAACTTAGGAAGGTTATGCCCAGCTCGTCTTCAACTTCCTGTTTCTCCTTTAACTGCTGGTCCTCTGCTATTGATTTGCCGCTTATCTGCTTGGAAGTTACGCCTGTTATTATAGCCAAAACCTTTACAGTGTTCTTTAAATCCGGAAATATGTGTGCACCCCAGATTATGTTTATGTCATCTGGTAGTTTCTGGCCTATAAGATCGACCAATTTGTTTGCTTCTTCAAGAGTGAGTGAAGGCCCCCCACTTACATCTATAAGCATCCCTTTTGCAGTAGAAACATCAACATCTATAAGTGGATTATTAAGCACTTTCTCGACAACGGTTTCAAGTTTCTTGTCTTTTGCATCGCTTTCTCCTGTTCCTATAAGAGCTACACCGCCATTTGACATTATCCTCTTTACGTCTGCGAAATCAACGTTTATCAATCCTGGTTTGGTTATCAATTCCGTTATTCCTTTAACGGCATTTGTAAGAACATCATCCGCTATCTTCAATGCTATTGGCAATGGCAATCCCGGAGCAATAGCCATAAGCTTTTCATTAGGAACCGTTATCAATGTATCTACCGTATTTTTAAGTTTCTCTACTCCATTCAATGCCGCGTTCATTCTTCTTCTGCCCTCAGCTTTGAATGGTAAAGTGACTACTGCTATAGTAAGAGCGTTTATTTTCTTTGAAACAGATGCAACAACCGGTGCTGCGCCAGTACCTGTTCCACCACCCATACCGCAGCATATGAAAACTAGATCTGCTCCTTGGAGGGCCTCTTTAAGTTCCTGTTCCTGTTCTTTTGCAGCTGCTTCACCAACTGCAGGATCGGCCCCTGCACCCAATCCATTTGTTAATTCCTTCCCTATCAGTATCTTTTTATCAGCAGGTGTGCAAAGTAGATCTGCAGCATCTGTATTGACTGCTATGAATTCCGCTCCTTTTATACCGACCTCAAACATTCTATTAAGAGTATTGTTTCCGGATCCGCCAACTCCCACGACTTTTATATTTGCCCTTCTTGATGCTATTAATTCTTCTAAAGACTTGTCAAATTCCTTAGTTTTACTAGCATCATACTTTATTCCTTTTATCCCTTGACTAAGTGAATTATTCATTTGTATATCATCCATAAGTTTACCTCAATAGATTAATCATTTTGGATTATATATAAATATCTCCTAATCTTTTATTATCTCAGTTTTGATTTTCTTGTTAAGATATTTTTCTATATCCATTGATATGCTGTCTTTTATGTAAGTTTTCACGTCTTCTTTCGTATGTATCTTTACAGTTTCATTGTCTATGTCTATATTTTCTGGTTTTTTACCGACGTAATGCTCGAATATTGCGGAGTACTTCTCCTTCTCGTCCTCTATTATTGAAACTATCTCAATTTCATACTTTAGCTCTTTTCCAGCCAAGGGATGATTGTAACTTACAAGCACTCTACCGCTGTTTATCGCCAATACTGTAGCCATCTTGTCGTCTAAAAGAACCATGTCCCCAACTGAAGGGTTGATATTATTGTTTCTGAACACAGATATTCCATATGTTTTTATAAGCCTCTTGTCAAATTCTCCGAATCCGTCCTTTGGCTGCACTGTTAATTCATATTTATCTCCTTGGTTCTTCCCTATAACTGAATCAGAAATAACCTTTAATACGTAATTTCCACCAGGTATGACAAGCACTGGAGAGAAGTTATAATCTCCCTTTATGTTCTCTTTTTCCGCTATTTTCTTATCAGTTAAATCGAATATCTGGCCTGTAGAAGCTATCCTCCCTACAAAATTTATCATTACAAAATCATTTTCCTTAATCATCACTGCCTCTTCATCTCAATTGATATGAATGAAACGTTTCTTTTCTTCCCTTCCTTATCAGCAAGCTCCTCAGTCCCTATTTCAATGCCAGAAATCTTAAGATCCTTCATGAATTTGTGCATAGTAACCTGAGATATATCAACCGCCGTGGATATGGACGAGCCCCTTGCCTTTATTACGACTTTATCATTCCCAGAGTTCAGATGTGTAAGTATGGCCATAACATAAGACATTATGGGTTTTTTGCCAACGAAAATTATATCATTTTCCATAATTCTATTTTTTGAAATTATATGTATATAAGCATTTATGTTTTGCTGCGATATTACTTATTGCTTATTTTTACGGCCCTTCCGTCAAAAGAAAGGGTTCTTATCCCGAGCTTATTTGCCTTCGCTCTTAGTTCTTTGTCTTCCGTAAAAAGGATTCCATTTTTGTACAAGCAAAAATCCAGTAATGTGTCATCAGTATTTTTACCTTTATCGAATTCTACTACCTTGATTCCATAAGAGATAAAAAAGCTCTTTACATCCTGTCTTTTTATAATATTTAATTCATCCATGCATTTCTTAATCGTTGAAATTGAAAATCCGCTCTGAAAAAAATTATCTAACAAATCCCTTAGATCAAATTTATTGTCAAAACAATAAACCATAACGTTTGTGTCTATCACAACATCATTCATATATGTTTCCTGATCCTGCTATTGTCCAAACATTGTTTATTTTTCTTGACAAAATTGCTCTTTCGCCGATAAAATACGGCAATGCCGAATTCCCGAGATTTATAATTATCCCGTTATTTGAATATGACACAACGGTTCCAAGAACCTTTGAAGATAAAACATTTAAAAGAACGGTCTCGTTTTTCTGCGGAGGCTTGCTGAATTTATCCTTTATAGGTTCATATTTCATTGCTATTCTGCTTTTAAACAATGGAACAGTATCATTTTTTACAATTAGAGAACCTGCCAAGTTATCCCTCCTTGCCAATGAAGGATCTAGATCAGTCTCCAAACCGATCATTAATCCTCTTGCTACCTCCTTTTCGGGCCCAAATTCACTTTGTATGCTTAAAACTTTGGTCTTTAAAGGTTTCCATGAATTTTTAACGTAAACTCCTGGATAAACAACCACCGAATCATTGATCTTCAATGACCCTGATTTCAATCCTCCGCCTAAAACGCCTCCTTTAAGTTCATTTATATCTGCACCCGGCCTATTAATATCAAAGCTCCTTACAACTACCATCTCAGTTCTTTCTTCCTTTGACGTATCTGGAACTTCGAACTTGCCTATTTCCTGTATAAGTTCAGTGATATTTACATCCTGCGCAGCAAATACCGGTATTATTTTTGCATCTGGATAGCCATTCTTTGACATGAAATCTTTTATTTCATTGTAGCTTTCCTTTGCACGATCTTTTCCAACAACATCTATTTTTGTCTGCGCTACGACTATGTTTTTAACGCCTATTATACGCAATGCTTCTATGTGCTCCTGTGTCTGGGGCTGCGGGCATTTTTGATTTGCTGCTATAACAAGTACTGCTCCGTCCACTAAAGTTGCACCACTCAGCATTATAGTCATCAAAGTTTTATGTCCTGGCGAGTCTATTATTGAAACCCTATAGTAAAGGCTTGCATTTGAATTGCACACCTCGCATTTTTCATGTCTGCTGAATGAACCACAGGAATCGCACTTATATATAAGAAAATGTGCGTATCCTAACCGTATTGTTATTCCTCTCTTTTTTTCTTCACTATGCCTTAAGGTAGACTCGCTAGTAATAGCTCTTACTAAAGTCGTCTTACCATCGGCGAAATTACCAACTACATCTATCGTTATATCCTTAACCATTAGAAGGCGTGAATAACTGCTCCAAAGATTTCTCCCCGTACTTTGATATTTTTATGTTAATTTGAGATGTAAACTGACCGATTGTGTTTCCTGCGATGCTCTTTCTTCTGCGGATATTCTGCTTGTTTCCAAGCCCCTTTCCTATAAGCACTTTTCTAAGGCCCGAACCATCTAAGTCCTTTGACATAGGCATTCCTGTCATGTAGCTTCCTCCTGTTATTATTCCTGAGTAACCATCTAAACCTAAAAATGAAAGCTCCAGTTCCTCGCCTATCTTTTTGCCGAATAATTGGTCTGCCTTGTCATTTTCTAACGTTTTATTAAATGACTTGCCGGTTTTCGAATCGTTTATTACAATCTTCATCTCCATAGACTTTATTAGATATAACTGTTATTTATAAATAGCTTTGCATTAAGATAAATAACTTATTAAACGACAAAACTATGTGGGTAAAATGGAAATGATCTTTGTTGAATCAAGATTCAAGGGAAAACTAAGCGAAGAATTTGTAAAAAGGATTTACAACGAGATAAAGCCATATAAAAAGATAAACTTGGTGGCTGCAATACAGTTCATAGACCAGATGAATGATTTTAAGAACAGGATAAAAGACAAGGAATTTGTAGTCAAGCAGTCGCTTTATAGGGCAATGTACCCTGGGCAGATTCTAGGCTGCGATGTTTATGCTGCAGACTGCAGTGACTGCGATGCAACTCTGGCTTTTGAACAGGGCATGTTTCATGTTTTAGGTATCCCTCTTAAATATGGAAAAGCAGTAATAACTGCCGATCCTGAAACTGAGAACATAGAGATAATAAATGCTGAAGTAGCCGATAAATACAGAAAAAGGATAATGCAGGGTATTGGAGCGGTATTGACTGCCAAAAAAGTTATGTTTGTAGAGTCTACAAAAGCAGGACAAACATATGGATCGAAACTTTTGAAGGAAAAACTGAGAAAAGACGGGAAGCAGGTTTATTCCGTTGTTGCAGATGAGATAAACTTTGAAAGGTTAAATGAATTTAGAGAAATAGACGTTTTCATAAGCACTGCCTGCCAAAGGATAGCCATAGACGACATGAACAAGGTCAAAAAGCCAATGATAAATGCAGAGGACCTTGAAAGCTATCTTAGAGAAAACAAGTGAAATGCATTTAAACGGCTAAATTCATAAATTTACATGAAGGCCATAGTCACAGGCGGAGCCGGATTTATAGGCTCGCATATTGCTGAAAGACTTGTAAACGAAGGCTATTCTGTTTCTGTAATTGATTCTTTAAGCACCGGAGATAAAAACAACCTTAAAGCAATATCGGGTAAAATAAAGTTCACAAAGGGAAATTCATCACAGATATCAAAACTTGGAAAAGCAGATATAGTATTTCACGAAGGAATATACTCTTCAACACCCATGTATAGAAAAGACAATACATTAGTTGGAAAAGCAATATCCGAGTTTATAGCGGTTTTAAATTACTGTGTAAAGAACAAATGCAAGCTTATTTTCGCTTCAAGCTCGTCAATATACAACGGCTATCCTCCGCCGCATAATGAAGAGATGATGCCTAAAGTAAAGGATTTCTACACGGAAGCAAGATATCCTATGGAAAGGCTTGCGGACCTTTTCAATCAGATGTATGGATTGGAGTACTGTGGATTGAGGTACTTCAGCGTATATGGGGACAGAGAAGAAAGCAAAAAAGAGTTCGCCAATATGGTTTCGCAGACAATATGGAAAGGGCTGCTCGATAAGGAACTTGTAATATATGGTGATGGTACGCAAAGAAGAGACCTTACAAATATCGCAGATGTTGTATCCGCAAATATGCTTGCTGCGAAAAGCAAAGAGAATGGAATATTCAACGTAGGTACGGGTATTTCCTATTCATTCAATCAGATAATAGAGATGGTGGGAAACGCGATGGGAAAGAAGATAAAGACAAGGAACATAGAAAATCCTTTAAAAAATTATGTCGATATAGTGCATGCCGATACGAAAAAAAGCATGGAAAAGCTGGGTTTCTCTGCAAATATAAAACCTGAAGAAGGGATAAACGCCGCTTTGGATTATTACAAAAAGCTTAAAAAAGTTCCTGATATCTTCTGATTTTACAGCAGTTTTATTCTACCCACAACCCGGTTTCTGCCTATAGAGAGGCTCGGATCTGCTAAAAGATAAGTGCCTTTTATTTCCGGTATTTTTTTGTTGAAATGTGCCTTTACGCTGCTACCTTCTCTTAAAAGACTAAGGCTTAAAGGTTCTCCTAGAAAGGAACAGGAAAGCTGCTTTGAAAATGGGTCCTCTTTATAAAAAGGAGAAAGAGACAATTCTACTTCTAATGTGTCATTTACTTTGTTTATTGAAGACAAAGCATAGTTGTTTGATAAGTCCTGCTCTGAAACATTGTTCAATGCTAAACCAACGTGAGAGCCTGTATCCGCTGAATCATTGTCTACATCCATTATCTGTATGCTTTTAACGCTGCACTGCTTCAATGAAGGCATAAGCAGAAGCTTTTCTCCTTTTTTTATCTCTTGGCCAAGAACAAAACCTATTATAACGGAGCCTATCCCTTTGACTATAAAATGCTTGTCTATTGAAACATACTTGAAATCTCTGTCTTTTTGCTTTGCTTTTTCTAAAGATATTGAGATCAAATCCGCTTTTTTGAACTTTCCCAACTTGTATTTCTCGAAGAACCTGTCAAAAGAAGTTATGTCAGAGTAATCGTCTTTAATTACCAGACCCTCCTCTATGCCGGAATTTTCAATGCAAAGGGCAAGCTCTGCATCCAGTGCGTTTATTTCGCTACCTACAAAAAAATACACATAATCTGAAACTGAAAGAATGTATAGAATCGAAAGAAGTGACTTTGGGAAGTCAACTGAATAAAGGACCAAATTGCCGTTTTTATCAAGTGCTATCTGCACATTGTTTATGAGGTCCAGTTTTTTTGATATTATGCCCTTCATTTTCTCTTCCTCGATTGGCTTGGCGGACAACAGTGCTATTATCATCAGTAGTTTAATCTTTTCTATCTTTTAAAAATTATACTTTAGCTTTTCTCATTCCGGTTTTTTAGCAATTATCACCATTCTTGATTTATTGAAATATCCGTTCTCTTCATCATATCCAAAAACGTCCTTAAAATAGTCAACGTTTTCATTTAGTATCTTCCTTGCTTTTCTGCCCTCTAAACTGTTTTCGCTTACTGGAGAAAGCCAAGACTGAAAAGTTTCCTTCATTTCAAACGTCTTGAAGTTATCAACCTGAAAGGCATTATCTTTAAGTACCTTAAACCAGTAATCTAATGATTCAGAGCTTATGTAACTTGGATCCCTTGCCTTCTCAAATTTATTGAACAAATCCCGTTTATCGCCCATCGGCTTCAATAAATCAGTTATGCCAAACTTTCCTCCCTTTTTAAGGACCCTCCATACCTCTTCTATGAACTTTTTCTTGTCTTTTATGTGATGGGCAACTCTTCTACATGTTATTATATCAAAAACATTGTCTGGAAAAGGCATTGATAAAGCATCGCCTTTTACAAACAATACATTGCTGTTATTATCATCTTCTGCCTTTCTTACTGCAATATCTAGCATGTGCTCATTCATGTCCAAGCCAATAGAAACTGCTACCCTACTAGACATTTCAAAAGCGACAAACCCTGGGCCGGTACCAACATCTAATGCTTTATAACTTTTCTTTAAATCCAGCATTGAAATGAGCATGTCCAGGTCCTTTCCATGCATATGGCTCTCACTGCTTGCGTATTCCTTTGCGTGCCTGCTAAAAAATCCCTGTAAAGACTGCATAATATTAGATACAAATCAAAGGATTAATAGCTTTATGCAAAAGCAGCAAACAAATTTACTATTACTGCAGGAGATTTAAAACTAAAACTCTGGCAATATGCTTAAATAAAAATATGTGTATATGAATAAAATTGTAATGTCAATAAATTTGCTTAAATAAACTTAAATATCTCTAGAACTAAAAAATAATTATTGGTATACAAAGAGTCTGTACTTAAACTACAAAATGGTTTAGAGGTTTTCTATAGATCTTGGAAACCCGATTCGCCAAAGGCATTAGTTATAGGTATCCATGGTTTTGCAGAGCATAGCGGAAGATACATAAAATTTGGAGAGTGGCTGCAATCAAATGGTTTTTCTTTCTTTATTTACGACTTAAGGGGGCATGGCAAAACGGCAAAAGATAAAAACGAATTTGGGGATATAGATAGGTTCTATCAATTTGTAGATGATACGCAGTATTTCGTTTCAGAGATAAAGAAAGGAAGAGAAAAACTAAAAACCGCAATGTTTGGCCACAGCATGGGTGGATTAATTACATTACACTATATTTCCAGAATAAAGAAAAATATAGACTTTGCAATAACAAGCGGAGCAGCGACAATTACGAAAGCAGACACTTTTTCAAAACTATTTCTTTATATGCTTTATTTTATTAATAAGAAAAGCAGGGTAAATTTGCCAATTAAAGCCAGCAATTTAACGCATGATACAGAGTTATATAAAACCTATTTAACAGATAATTTAGTATTCAAGAGACCAACAGTTAGATTAATTTATCAACTGTCAAAAGGATCTAAGGAGATTTGGAGATATCTAAATAAAATAGACATGCCAATACTTATGATGCATGGCGGCAGTGATAAAGTGGTTCCGGTTGAAGGAACAACGAAAGCATATAAAATTATCAACTCAAAGGATAAGTCACTAGAGGTATACCCTGGGTTTTACCATGAGGTATTAAATGAACTAAATAATGAAAAAGTTTACGAGGATATAATGA
>JAKAAG010000026.1 GCA_021797085.1 Nanobdellota archaeon | reverse complement strand
GTACAGCGCAAAGAAAACCGATTTTAAACAGAAACCCGAGAAATAGTCCGCAGCCCGGAGCTTATTCCTCGTTATTTATAGTAAATAACTTTTCAACGCATTCCCTTACAAATTTATTTTCAACTCATCCTTCCTTGGAAAAAAGAATAGAGAACATAAACCGTGTAAGAAATGAGCTTGGCATATAGTTATATATATTTTATCCAACTTTTCAACTCATCGAAATCATAATTTATCTCTATTTTTTCTTCCTTTCCTTTTCGTATAAAACTAAAACCACTGCCTTGCTCAAAAATTAATATTGGATTTTCATTGTCTAAAGAGTAAATTTCATTGAGGAGCCTGTCCTTGCAGCCATTAAAGCCTGAAAGATCCATTACAGTAGCGTTTGAAATCAATTCCAACAACGGCTTCTTAACATCTGCTGCCAGTTCTTTTATTTTGCTGTCATAGTTGCTTTCTAACGTATAAAGCATGTTTAAGTGATAATTCAAAATTGAGAAGTCTATAAGCATGTCTCTCCCATTCCCATTCTTAACATAAAACCCTTTTAAATTCCCGCCCAATTTTTTGTATATGCCAAACCAGTAAATTGAATGCTGAGTCACATGGCCCATAAAATCATCTTTTTTAAGCTTTCCTTCAATAAAGTGTGCTTCTTCATGCACAATCGTATCAAAAAGCTCTTTTTTGTATTCTTCTGTTCTGCCTCCAATTGAAGAATTTATACATATTTTGCCGTTTTCTGCGTTATATGAACCAAAGACATCTGTAGGTAGATTATCAAAATAATAATTTTTAATGTCAAAAGCACCAATCTTTTTCAATTCAGGAAAATTCTTGCTTAGCCCATTAATTGAAGACTCCAGCAATGAATCTAAATCAGATGTTTTCATCTATTAAATTTGACTGTAATTTATATATAAATGTTGAAAAGATAGAATATGAAAGAAATGCTCCTGTAGTCTAACTTGGATAGAACGCAGGCCTGCGGAGCCTGATATCTGGATTCAAATTCCAGCAGGGGCAGATATAATAATAAAAAACAATAATTATTTGCTAGGGGGCAGTGGTCTAGCTTGGTTATGACACCAGCCTAGGGCGCTGGTGGTCCTGGGTTCAAATCCCAGCTGCCCCACTGTTTACATTGGGTTAGGGTATTCCCTCCTTAATTGCACTAATCTAGCGTAGTATATACTTTATAGTCATATCATGTATAATAGTGAGATTTGCCTGATTTATTGCTTATTGCAGGCAGTCTGTAATTGAATTATGCAACTGCCTTGATTTAGTACTAAAACTTATATACTTAAACTAATATCGGCATCTATATGACAAGTACTTTAGGTGAGATACTGTTAATTCTAAAAATTCAGGTATAAAATGAATCAAAACGATAAAGAAAAAATCATAGAGTTTCTGAATCTAAAATATAGCCATATTGACTTAAATAAAATTGCAGAAAAAAGAAATGGAAATACGAATGTCCTTTCTATAGAGCTTGCCAAGTATGTCGTAGAAGCCGATAAGTTGAATATATTTTTAGTTGCTACAAATGCAAGAAAAAGAGCTCCTGTATATTTACCTGTTTCAGATAATATAAAGCATTCTTTAGGCATAAAATCAATAAAAACTAATGTAGATCTCAAAAAGATAACAGGATTTTGCAGAGAGATTATAACAAAGAAGCCGTATACGTTTAATTTAAATGAAGGAGAAAAATTATTGTTTAAACTAGAAGACGGAAATCAAAGATACAAAAAAAGTACTTTAAAGACATTAGAGGCAAAAAATTACATAAAAACAATTTTAAAGGGGAATAAAACTACATTTTATATAACCAAAGAAGGGCAGGCAAGAATAGATAAAATACTCGGAAGGCTATTTGGTTATCCAAAATGTTGTATAGATGCTTTTAAAAAGCAAAATGAAAGGCTTCGGCAAACCACTGAAAAGATTAATAAATTCAATTTGGAAAATATGCCAGAATACATAAAATACGGTTTAAATGAGGATTTTTTGCCGTATATTAAATGTAGCCCAAACTGCAAAAAATCGCTTTACCTAAGTAAGCGCGTATACGAATATTTAAAGTTAGTAAGTAATCAGTATAATGGGCCCAGAAAAAATACAAATTATTAACGCAGGGTTCTCAAATCTTAGTTTTGTCTTCTTTATCAAAGCAGAAGTGGCCTAAATGCCCACCACGCTTCTTACAAAGGAGGAGCTGTTTCGTTTTTGACTGACAATAAACTGCAAAGAGAAGAAGAATTTACTGATGCAGTAATATTTGCACTTGTACCATTTGTAAAAAAGGGCCTTTACTAATTATAGTAATACCTTATTATTCAATTATCAGTCTTAAGGTATTTTAATAAAGCCGCTTTCAAATCTGTATTTCTAAATGAAAAGCCTGAATCAATCGCTTTTTTAGGCATTGCTTTTTGGCTTGAAAATAGTAAAAGCCGACCCATCTCCCCTAGAAGCAGATTGACTGCAAAGCTAGGTATCCGTATAAGCCTTCTTTTGTTTTCTATTTCTGCAAGCATGGAAAAGAGATCTTTCATTTGAACAGGATTCGGGGAAACCGCATTAAACGGGCCGTTTAGGTTTCTATAAACAATAAAACGGATCAAATCGGAAAGATCCTCCAAGTCTATCCATGAAAGCCACTGATCTGTATTATAAGCTGAAAAGCCGTATCTTACAATCTTATCTAACCTTTCAAGTATGCCCCCTTTGCCGATTACTATGCCGGCCCTTATTATTGAAACGCTTACTCCGAATTTTGCCGCCTTCATTGCCTCATTTTCCCACATTATGCATGTCTTGCTTAAAAAATCAGTGCTTATCCCAGAGTTTTCATCCAAGATCTCATCGGTGTTTTTCTTGTAGTACCCTACTGCCGAACTATTCACAAGAATCTTTGGCCTTTCCTTTGCTTTGCCTATGGATTCGACTATATACCTAGTTGACATAATCCTGCTTTTAAGTATCAAATCCTTTTCTTTCTTTGACCATCTTTTATTTGCAATTGATTCACCCGTTAAATTTATCACTGCATCGTAACCAGATATTGTATTTGCTAAAAAGTCTGTATCTTGCTTGTAAGGATCCCATTTTATGTACTTTACAGTTTTATCGTCTTTTTTCTCTCCTCTGGTAAGTACAAGAACTTCATTTTCACTTGATAAATCTTCAACCAGTTTCTTGCCTATAAAACCAGTTCCACCTGCAACCACTATTTTCATATTAAATATATAATATGCTAAGATTATTTCTTTTTATTAACTTTTAATAATATAAACAAAAAAGCGTTTATACTAATAACTTTTTACCATTGATAGTAGGAAGGTGATAAACATGGAAAAATTAAAACTAAGCGAATACTTCTCTGAAATATACGAAGACGGAGAATACCCTAGATTTAAGGTTCTAATAGACGGAAAATGGGTTAAAACAAAGGATAAATTCGATTTGATAAGCAGCATAGATGAGAGCAAGATAGCTGAAGTTGGATTAGTAAGCAAAGAGGATTTAGATACTGCATTAAAATCCGCAGATGAGAATAAGCATAAAATAAGGGACCTTGCAGCTATAGACCGTTTAGAGTTAATAAACAAGGTAAGAAAGGAGATAGATGCGCATAGGGAAGAGATAGTAGATGTTCTAATGAAGGAATCCGGAAAGGCTTACAGCTCCGCTAATGGGGAAATAAACGCAACAATTGAAAGGCTGAGACTAAGCATGGAAGACTCGAGAAAGATAATGGGAGAATACATACCGGGGGATTGGTCAAGTGATACCACAAGAAAAATTGCATTGGTAATACGTGAACCCTTAGGAGTGGTTTTAGGGATTTCTCCTTTTAACTATCCAGTTTATACTTCAATAGCAAAGATACTACCAGCATTGCTCTCTGGAAACGCCGTAATAGTGAAACCTCCAAGCTCTGATCCAATAGCACTACTTATGTGCGCAGAGATATTTAGAAAATGCGGTGTGCCTTCTGGAACATTGCAGGTCATAACAGGAAGCGGAGAAATTACTGGCGATAGCTTAACAGAAAGCGACAGGATACACATGATAAGCTTTACAGGAAGCACAAATGTGGGAAAGCATATTTCAAGTGTTGCTGGCCTCAAAAAGATACACCTAGAACTAGGAGGAAAGGGAACTGCTATAATTTTAGAGGATGCTGATCTTGACCTGGCTGCAAAGGAATGCGTAAAGGGTTCTCTGGAACTTGCAGGACAAAGATGCGATGCAGTAAGCCGTATATTAGTACTGGATTCCGTAGCTGATAAGTTCTATGAAAAACTCAAAGAACACCTCAAGGATTACAAGTTTGGTAACCCTCTTGATGGAAAGGAGATAAATATGGGCCCGGTTATAAACAAGAAGGCAGCTGAAAGGATAGATTTGATGGTAAAAGACGCCGTCAAAAAAGGGGCTAAACTTGTTGCTGGGGGAAAATTCAAAAATTCATACTATGAACCTACATTGCTTGAAGATGTTCCATTAAATGCAGATATAGCAAACGAGGAAACATTTGGACCGGTAATAACGGCAATAAGAGTGAAGGATGAGGAAGAAGCAATAAAGGTCGCAAATGAATCCAAATATGGGCTTGACTCAGCGGTTTTCACAAATGATTTCTATAAAGGCTGGAGAATAATGAAAGCATTGCAAGTGGGCAATGTAACATTAAATGGTGCACCTTCGCACGGAACTGCTTATTTCCCATTCGGAGGAGTAAAAGATTCTGGCGCTGGAAAAGAAGGTGTTGGATACAGCATAGAGGAAATGACAAACATAAAAACTATAATCTTTAATTTAGGAGCAAAGAACCTTGGAAAGCCATATAGTGGTGAATTTAAGGATTAAACAAATGCACTAAAAAAGATTTATATTAAGTAAGAACAAAAATCCCTATGGAAAAGAAGAATGTTAAAAAGTTGGCTGAATTGATATATGATCCAGAAGAGGATTTTCTACTAAGTAAGCAGGCAGCTGTAGGTATTGCTGAAAGATTTTATAAGGAATTGGGAAACAACGCAGAAAAATTCACTTCATTTTACAGATCTAACAAAGAGAAAGCGGAAAAGATCTTTGAGGATTATCTGAGTTTTAACTCATTGTCCAGTGTATTTAATTCTTTGACGGATGAAAAGGCAATGCAAAGCCTTATTTATAAAAATCTGTTGAAAATGGAAAAGGATTTGAGGGAAAACTCTTACGACGTTAAGAAGATAGAAAAAATAATAAAGACTAGAACTGGTGGAAACTACGATTTCTAAAAGGTATAAGAATAATTAATTTACCTAAAATTTGCATGTAAAGTTCTTTCATACAATTCTTCCACTCTATTTTTAAGCCACAAGGGAGAACGAACGAGATATTCCTTTAATTTTTTTTGGTCCAATCTATCTACCAACCTCCGTAGTGTATCATTTCTAAGACTAATATCAAAATACACTAAATCTAAAAACGTCTTTTCAAGATCGGAAACTGGGTAATAGAAAGACTCTCCCTTCACCATAATATAACCAAAAAACATTCTTTTCGGCAATTTAAAAACAGATATGTTTATCCCCATAGATTTCCTTACGCCACTTCTAACACTTCTGGTTGTAATTATTACAGGATTTGCTCGTTCTTCCAATACATTGTAATAGGATAATGCATAAGCCAGCCCATAATAAAACGGAGAAAATGCAAAGCCGATTACCTCACTATTTCTATGTACGGTATACTCTCCTTTAGCTAATCTAAATATTTTATTGCCTACTAACATATTCTGAAGAAATCTCTTAGGGTATTTTTTACTAGATCCGATATAAGTTAAAAAAAGCTCTGCATCTCTAGCGCTAAATGCAGGTACTTTAGAAAAATGCTTCAAAAATTCATTAATGTATTTCATAACGCCTTTTTAAATAGTCTATAATTGAATTATATTCTGGTATTGGACCGTAATATATAAACTGGGGCAGTGTTTTCTCGTCAACAGGATACTTAATATTTGAAATAAGCTTATATATCTCAGATTTTGTTTTATCCGAATCAGAAACGTGTGCAAGAACAAATATATCATATAAGTCCTTTATTGCTCTCCTAGACAGATAAGCGGTTACCTTTTCTTTTATTAGACTTTCTGGAGACAATGAAAAAATATCCATACCGGATCCATCTGTCTTGATATATGTTGCTATAACTCTATCTGTTACTTTTTTTTGTGCAAACTCCAAAGTTATAGAAGCTTTTCCATTGGATACCGCATAATAATAAATTGATCTTTCACCCCCACGTAATTTTGAATTTTTAACATTCAAGCCGTATCCTGCTAAATTATCTATCAATTTTGATATTTCGGAAGAGCTTTTAACATACATATCTAAATCGAAAGAAAATCTTTTCCCCCCATAGCATCTCCATACGGAAGTTCCACCATGAAAGGTTAATTTCGTATTTATATTATAAAGCCTAGATACTACTTCATCTTGCAATCTTGCAATCTCTAAATAATCTTTGTTCTTTAAAATCAATTCCAATGGCAGATCCATATGATTAAAAGACAGATTAAATATATAAACCTAAGTAACAAAATTTTGTTACCTAGGTTAATTGCATTTTTATGCGATTTTATTACTTCATTTTGTTATATATTAATGGCCTCTTAAAATGTAAATTAAAACAAGTTTGCTGAGATTTTAATAGGTTAAGTTTATATATTTTAATTTAGTGATTAAACTATGGATTACAAAGAGATAAAGAAACAGGGCTGGGAAAAGGTAGTAGAGGAAGTAATCGTAGGCATAGTATTATTCATAGGCCTTGTTTCTCTGCTTTACAGCTGGATAGACAGCGTATTTGGAGTTATTGTAGGCATACCAATGCTTACTTTTCTTGGCATACTAGCGTCTTTTCTAGTTGTTTATGCAATAAGAGTATTCGATAAAGGATAAAGCATGCGGTACAAAAAAAGGTATTTTCTGGTTGAATTAGAGGGAGTTTCAAATCCAGAAGATTTTGAAAAGCAGCTATATTCTACATTAAATAAACTAGAGCCTTTTCTTGCAATAAGGTCAAATTTTAGGGTAATGAAAGACCTTACAAAAACAAAGGATAACAGAACAGTAGGAGTAATAGCAGTAAACAATGAATATAAATACAGGGTCATATTTTTCCTTTCGTTGATTAGTAAGTTTTATAAATCAAACTTGCTTACAATAATGAATAGTGGAAATATAAAAAAGATAAAATCTTTTAAATTTTAGGAGGAAAACAATGGAACCACCAGGGGATTTAATGGGATATGATAGGGCGATAACACTCTTCAACCCAGATGGAAGAATTTTGCAGGTAGAATACGCTAAAAGAACAGTTTCACAGGGTTTTGCAGCTGTTGGTTTAGCAGGAAAAGAATGCATAGTTTTTGTTGCTGACAGAAAGGCACATGAACTTGAAAAGCTGATAATACCTGAAAGCATAGAAAAGATATTTCAAATAGATTTGCACATGGCTGCGGCTATATCTGGAATGATAGCTGACGGAAGAACGTTAATAGACAAGGCACAGAACAGTGCGCAGGAATACAAGATGACTTATAACCAGCCTGCTGATATACTGCTAATAGTAAAAGGGATTAGCGCTGAAATGCAGGCCCTTACACAATATGGTGGAGCAAGACCATTCGGAGTAAGCATCCTTTTCGGAGGGCTTAAAGACGGCAAAACATACTTATACATGCTTGACCCTAGTGGAACATTTTTCCAGTACAGGGCGATAGCGATAGGCGGAAACTCAGATACAATAAACAAAACACTTGAAAAAGAGTATAAAACGGATATGGACGCAGAATCACTGATAGATCTTGGAATGAAAGCAATCAAGTCGGATGAAAGTAAGAATTCTCCGGAAAGATTTGAGATAGCTGTTATAGACAAAGACGGCTTTAGGAAACTCAGCAAAGAAGAGATCTCCAAGTATATAAAATAATTCATGGTAGACAGAGTAACTGCCAAGTTAGAAAAGAACGGCAAACGGTACGAGATAGAAGTGGACTGTGAAAAGGCCATGGATATCAAGGAAGGAAGAAGCAATGACATAGATTCTGCACTTCTTGTGGATAAAGTTTTCAAGGACATCAAAAAGGGAGAAGTCGCAGGAAACCTGCAGAAAGAACTCGGAACCGATGACATAAGAAAATTGGCTCTGAAGATAATAAAGGAAGGAGAAGTGCAGTTGAGCACTGCTTACAAACAGAAAAAAGCTGAGATGCTTAAAAAGAGGATAATAGACAAGATAGCAAGCATGGCCATAGACTTAAACACAAATTTGCCCATACCTAGGCAAAGAATAGAAATCGCAATGCAGCAGGTTCATCACAATTTTGACATAAACAAGCCAGAAAAAGAACAGTTTGATGAAGTGTTGCTTAAGCTGAAAAAGGTCCTGCCTATAAAATTAGGAGAGTTCAATTACTCTGCAGAGATACCAATACAGTACGGAAATGACGCAATGTTATATTTAAAAAGGTTGACGAACATAAAAGATAGTACAAGAAACGATAATTCACTGGTTGTGAATTTTTCAGTTAAGGCAGGAAATGAAAATGAGCTGCTAAGCAAGCTTAAAAGCATAACACATGGCAGCATAAATATAAGGAAGATATGATAAGCGTAAAGAATTTTGACATAGTAACGCCGGGAGAACTTCTCTCCGATGAAAGAAACGGAAGAAACGGCACATATGAAGAAAATGAAAAGGTATACTCCAAGTTCTTGGGGATGGTACAGATTTCTGATAGAGGTATAAGCGTAAACCCTCTTGCTGGAAATTACTATCCAAAAGAAGGGGATGACATAGTCGGTGAAGTCACAGAGGTGTCTGCAAAGTACTGGGTTGTTGACATAAACGCACCATTTTACACAAGATTGGATGTAAGGGATGTCAACTTCAGAGTAGAGGAAGGTGAGCTTGACAGATACATAGATATAGGTGATCTAGTTTATGCCAGAGTTTTCAGGGTATATCCAAACAATGCCGCTGACATTTCAATGCGCGGTACTAGGTACGGAAAACTTGAATCAAAGATGGTGAGCAGAATAGATCCGGTTAAATTACCTAGGTTAATAGGAAAAGAAGGCGCAATGATAAACATGATTAAGGATCAAACAAAATGCGACATAGTCGTTGGACAAAACGGAATAGTGTGGGTAGATGGTGAAGACAAAAACAGAGCCGCTGCATTATCCGCAATAAAATTCATAGACGAGCATTATGTGGATTCAGACCTTACAGAAAAGGTCGGGAGGTTACTTGAAGATGTACGAGGAAAGATTTGATAAGAGAAAATTTGATGAACTAAGGCCAATGGAGGCAGAGACGGGTATAATACCAAATGCAAAGGGCAGTGCTAGGTTCAAAATAGGTAATACTGAAGCAATTGCAGCGGTTTACGGTCCAGAAGAAGTAAAACCAAGACACATAGAAAAGGTAAACAAAGGTATAATAGTGTGCAAATACGACATGCTTCCTTTTTCAGTACCTGATAGGGCAAAACCCGGAATGGACAGAAGAGACATAGAGATAAGTCAGGTTATAACTAATGCATTAAACAGAGCAGTAATCCTTGAAGATATGCCTCGGGCGATGGTAAACGTTAGAATATACATTACGCAGGCAGATGCCGGAACAAGGTGTGCAAGCTTAACGGCTGCTTCGATGGCATGTGCAGATGCAGGTTTGCCTATGCGAGATTTAGTTGCAGCAGTAGCGGCAGGCAAAATAGGAGACAGCATATGCTTGGATCTTACTAAAGAAGAAGAAGACTTCCATGAGGGAGGTGCAACCGATGTTCCAATAGGCATTCTTCCATCTAAAGATGAAATAGTTCTTCTTCAACTTGATGGAAAAGTCACAAGAGAAGAACTTAAAAAGGTAATAGAAGTTGGTAAAAAGGGCGCAATGGAAATTTATGAGCTTGAAAAAGCCGCTCT
>JAKAAG010000009.1:37180-38734 GCA_021797085.1 Nanobdellota archaeon | reverse complement strand
GAGGCAAATTCTACGGGTTCATTAGTTCTTTCACATTCAGCTGCAACCGCTATGTCTATCTTTCTTAGCCTGTTTGCATCAAAGGCCATCGGATTGAGCTGCGTTGCAACCAATGTGTCAAGATTTGCAACCCTTAACACTCCGTTGCTTTTGTAATTTTTGTCCACTTTAATCGGACCAACAAAATCTGGAAAGATCTGTATGTCCCTGCCGTTTAGCTTTTCATTCAATGTCAGAACTGGGGCAGGATCATATACTACCCTTCCACTAATCCCATACATTGTGTAGTTTATCTTCGATTCATTTACTAGCAAAGAGATCTTTCCATCGAATTTATCCGCTATTTTATTTAGCTCCTTTATACTAACATAAGGGCTTGCAAAGTCAATGTCATTAGAGGGGGAAGGTGGTCGTATACTTTTGTATCTGCTGCCTTCTATATATGAATTGATAGCTACCCCTCCTATCAGGTAGGCTTCTATTTCACTGGTTTTATTCAAAACCTCTTCTAAACCGTTTAGCATTCCATTTATAGATAAGAACTATTTAAATAATTTTATTTACTTCTAAGTTAAACGTAAAGAAAGATTTATATAATGCCTGTCTTCTACTTAAATTATGATAAAAAGGACATTGCAAGCAATACTTTCAAAGCTTGCAAATGAAGATTTGATAGAGCCGGTAAATTATGAAGAGGGTGAGTATCTAAGTCAAGAGGAGATTAACAAGAGCTATTCAATAGCTTCATCAGTTTTCGGCAGCGGCAATGTAATCTTAATAGGTGGGGCGGCATTGCAGAATTACTATCCTTTGCACAGGCCAAAAGATATAGATGTTGTGGTTAATGGAAATATAGAAGAAAAGAAGGATTTGCTGTACAGCAAGGGATTTAACAATATTAAGGATGCAGGTTCAAAGCCCTTGTTTGATGCAGATATACATGTTTCCTACTTAAATTTGGGGGAAAAGAAGATAAGAATAGAATTTTATTCAAGTGAAGGCCTGCTTGACAGAGATCAAAGCTTTGAAAGCCTGAAGAAAAAAGCTTTTTCCAGGGAATACAACGGTGAAAAAGTCTATTTTGTTGATCCAATAAACCTCGGCAGGCTAAAGTACAATGCGTGGAGAAATAGATTGATGAACGGAAGGTGTGACAAGGACATAATAGACTTGAAGAAGGCAAACCTTTTGGATTACATGGATAAAAACGATGAATACTATGAAAAAATAGCCAAGGCCTATCATCCGGGCATTATAAGCAAATTTAAGTCGGTTTTAAGCGATGCTATTCACGTAGCACATCAAGAATACCTGAAGAGATACCATTCTTAAAGGATTTACTGGTTTTATTCCAAACGTTGTATAATATGGTTTCTAAGTTCAATTTTTCAATACCTTTACCTTCTCTTTGTATCTAGGATAATTTTTAATGAATTCATCGTAGCTTTCTTTGCCTAAGTAAATTTCATTGTTTCCTTTAAAGCAACTATCATCAATATCTCCATTTAATTAACTTTTAAAAATATCAATCTAGGTTAAAATCATCTTTAATTC
>JAKAAG010000009.1:0-37080 GCA_021797085.1 Nanobdellota archaeon | reverse complement strand
TAATGAATTCATCGTAGCTTTCTTTGCCTAAGTAAATTTCATTGTTTCCTTTAAAGCAACTATCATCAATATCTCCATTTAATTAACTTTTAAAAATATCAATCTAGGTTAAAATCATCTTTAATTCGTATAATAATTTTTATTATCTGGTCAGTTTTTTGTGTCTAGCAATCGCATATACAATCAATCCGCTAAACAAGGGAATAGCCATACAGCTAAGAAATACAAGAGTTATGTACAGTGCCTGGTTTATTTCACCATGTTTTCTCATTAAAGCTATCGCAGTGGCTATGAACAATATGAATAAAAATGGGAATAAAACAATAAGATAGGTATCCACTACTCCCCCGGTTATTCCCCCAATTATTATTGATAGTGCAAATGTTAAGCCGGTTCTCCTTCCGCCGATGTAATTTTTAGTGTCTATTTCATTTTTGGTATTCCCGTTTTCATCATCTTTTTCTTCTAAGTTGGAATTAACAACATCTGTTTTGTTTTGTTGCTGCCTAAGCCTCTTATTCGTCTTTGTAGTCATTCTCATACCATACACTGCCAATCCAAGCATGATAAAGACCGCTGGGAAAAACAGGTAAAAGTTGACTGTTCCGCCGCTGTAAGACCCTGCTGTTGAGGAGATGATAAGTGCAAAAAATATAGTTACCAGTGAGATTAGGAGATAGAAATGGGGATACCTGCTAACATTATACGGATCCATCCTTACAGCGCCGTATATTGAAAGCGCAATCAATCCAACTATATCCCCCCAAAATAGGAAGAAATAGATTCCATGAACATTAAACACTTGCCCTGCTGCACTTACATAATTGTTACTAAAGTAATAAGGGTAAAAACTTAGAAAAAACAGCCATCCTGTTAAAGTCCCTAGTAAACTAAAAAAGACGTTTCTTTCTATTGCTGTGGGTGTTTTCATTAAGCTAATAAAAATTTTATATTTAAATATTATCTCATTCAGTTTTAATGCTCAAAATTCTATTATAGCAGATAGCAAATTTCAACATATTTCAGGGATTCTTTGCTATTACCTTGTTTGGCAGCGTAGTTCTCAAAAAATCAACATAAGTGTCATAAGTATCACTTTGCTTGTTCTTTACATCAGGATTTGCAAGCTTGAAGTGGAATTTCCTCTTATCCGTTATTATTGTGATCTTTCTTCTGTCAATTTTTACTTGCTGTACATCATTAACATCCAGCACTATCGTCCTTGGGTCAGCGTTTATAACGTCATCAAGGTTTCTTTCCAAGATAAGTCTAGTGGCCTTCTTTATTTCATCCGCAGAAATCCTGTTAACCATTCCTTCAGCCAAAACACCGAATTGGTTCTCTACCATAACAGAAGCAAAAAATGAGTTTGTACTATCTATGTAAACTATTATCAGTCTTTTATTTGTCAGTATTAAGCTTGCCCTGCTTGGTTCTATTATGCCAAAAGAAGCAAGGTTATCTACGTATCCTATGGTAAACTCATCTTCCATTGCCGATAAGAATGTACTGCTCTTAAAATTATATAAATTTAATTTTTTTAGGTTTTGTAGATATTAAGGCATTGTTTTTAGGTTCCAAATTATAAACAGTTTCTGCATAGGCTTTAAGTTCATAATTGAATAAAAAAAGCTATTTATAGCAATTATAATCACTAAAATACAGTAATTATGAAAAACAATGTTGAAAAAATAATAGGAGATGAAAAAAATAGTAGAATTTCATATAAAGATAAAAAAAGAAGCGATGAAACGACAATAGATTTTTTGGTTTCCAATCCGGATGCTTCAGATAAGAGCCTTCTCGGCAGATATAATTCTAATTATAATAAGGTAGAGATATTCCTAGGTAAAATAGCAAATTCATGCTATAAAGAGATAAAGAGAGAGAACAGGGATATTTTTAATTTTTTAAGGAGCGATTCAAATAAAAAAAGCAATGCTTTAGATGAAGGTTACTTTGAAAATGTTGTTGATGAGCAGCTCTTTGATTCTACGACGGACAAGATAACTGAGGTATTGCTCCATGAATTGACACATAAGTTCGGGAATGCTCGTCATCCGCAGGACTACAAGGCCGGAATGAAATATCTTATAAATTCCTACATATACAGGCTTTATACTGACGTACACTTCTCAGAAATGGAAAAAGAATCAAAGGATATGCTTAAAGAATGCTACAACATACAAAGCTATACTACAAATGATTTTAACAGTAAACTAAAGAAATTAATCAGCTATTACAAAGATAGATAAATTCTCTAAACAGTTATCTAGGATTGCTTACTCTTCGTACTATCTCCCTTTCAATGTAATTCTCCCTTTCTAATGGCTTTAAGCCTTCTAGTTCTCTTAACTTGTTGAACCTTTCAAGGGCCTCCTTTTCTAAAGAAGAATGTATCTTTTTGTGTTTCCTTTTCCTGTAATTCTTGCTGTGCTCCAATAGATCCTTTCTTTCTATGTGAAGAAGTTCATGCACTATAATGCTCGTAACTACCTCTCTTCTCAACTGTTCATCAGCTATCTTTTCTAAATTTGCGTTTATCCTTATATAAAACTCGTTGTTTTTTATCCTGCGGTTTATCCTTACAATTCCTTTGCTGAAAAACCCTGGTTTTTTCCTCTTTCTTGTCGTTTCTATCTCAGCATTTACCCTGCCGGCTATTCCCCTTGGCAATAGCGCATAGTCTATGTTTATGTAAGTGCCCCTGAAAGGCTTGAAAACCTTTAAACAATTGTTCAACAAATCCTTGCATTCAGGATTGCCGCTTATTTCCATGGATTGTTCTTTTTTGTTGGTTTAAATTATTTGCTGCAGGTATTTTGCAGCGTCATTTGAGTCTATTGGAACATTTGAATAAGAGATTGGATTTGAATTTACTGTAAAAATTACCGTGTAACTGCCTGTTATTCCAGTGTTTGAACTGCTTTGAATGTATCCCCGAACAGCAAATTGAAATGAAACAGGCATGCCAACACTGTCAGAAAAGCATATGTTTCCGCTCCCTTCTGCAGTTGAAGAGCTGAAATTAATGCCAAAAATAGAGCATGTGCCACTGTTATAGCTTTCTGTTCCTTTGAATTTTACAGGAAAAGAGGAATTGCCAAGGTTTAACAGAACACCTGTATCAAAAAGATAACTAGCGTATGATTTAAGTACTACCTCCTCTAAATCCTCTTTTACAGTATTGATTACCGTTTTTGAGCTGTTGAACGTGCAGTTTTGAGGGATTTCTCCTGTAATGTTGGAGCATGCAATTATGCCACTTCCGTTGTATAGCAGCACTGCGGAGACATAATTCTGTTCTTTTGGAGAGCCTGTGAAAACCGAAAAGAAGTTATATGCTTTTGTCAGGTTAGCATATAACCTGAAAAGGCCCAGCCTACCGGATTTTTGAAAGGACATCTTTATAGGAACAGTCAATGTTACGTTTATTGAATCTCTGGAAAACATTATGTTTGCCGTTCCGCTGTAGTTTATTGTAAAGTGGTTTGTAAGGTTGACATAATGCTCACTTTCATTAAGGAGCTCGGCTGAATTGCTTACTGAATAAAATTGCATTTTATTGCTGCTTGGCTTAACTAAACTGTTGACATAAGATATGGAAATAAATGCAATTACCAAAACAACCAATATTGCAATAAAAACAGTTTTATTCATATAACTTTAAAATCTTCATACGTGATAAACTTTTACATGAGTTAAGCGATATGTTTGCTATGTCTCTTAGTTAATCGGATTTCTAAGGTAAAAAGTATTTATTCTAGATGATTTCATTGTATCTAATGCTATCAAATGAGCCAGAAATCAATGAAGTAATCAATAAAATAACTAATGAAGTAGAAAGGCAAATAGACCTGAAAAAGGACGGGAAAGACATAAAACTTTTGGTTACAAGGAAATCCATAGGACTAATCAAAACAGATTTTGGGGAATTTTATGTCTTTCATTTTACAGTAAATGATGAATGGCAGGATTATCTGGCTATATTCAAAGGGGAGCTAGACGAGAATCTGCAGCCTATTTTCACGAATAAAAAAGAGGTCTTGTTTAGAATAGACTCTGGGTGTGCGACTGGCCAGCTTCTTTTGGACAAGACCTGTGAATGCAGAGATCAGCTTAATTTAGCAATGAGGGAAATCTCAGAGAATGGCGAAGGCCTGATAATATATATCCCTACACAAGATGGAAGGGGTAAGGGACTTGATTTTAAACTTAGCGCTTTGTTTCTCCAGGATAAATTCAATATTAACAACGTAGACGCATCTAAATTGCTAACCAAAGACGATAAGATAGACGTAAGAACGTATGAAGGAGTAGTTTCAATATTGAAGTTCCTTGGCATAGGAGAGGATTCTATTCTAAAACTTGAAACCAATAACCCACTAAAGAAAAAAAGTTTGGTTGAGAATGGTTATAAATTGGTAGAAATGACGCCAATACTGATACCTCCAACTAATCTTACAAAGGAAAACCTCCTAGCTAAACAAAATTGGCTGGGCCATTTAAATCTGGTCCCAAAGGAAAAACACTTGCCAAAGACTAATTTCATTGATAAACTCAATAATGCAGTTAGAATATCCAACAGTTTGGTATGCTGCGGGCTTGATCCAGACCTGGAACGCATGCCCGATGAGATTACAAACGGCAAAAACAGTGATTTCTTCACAGTTTTGAACTTTCTAACACATGTGATTAATATTACCGCAAAGCATGTTTGTGCGTACAAGATACAAAAGGCTTTCTTTGAGCAGTTAGACAACGGCATGGATCTTTTGGATTATGTAATAAGTTATATCCATCAGAAGTACCCCCACATAGTAATTATGCTAGACTCTAAGATAGGAGATATCGATAATACTATGAAGGCGTATGTAAACAAATGGTTTGTTAAGGAGGGACTAGATGCATTGGTGGTAAATCCATACATGGGAGAAGAAGTACTGGATCCATTTATATCCAATCCAGAAAGAGGGGCAGTAGTCCTTGTTAGAACGAGCAATCCTGGCGCTGCAACCATACAATCAATAATGACTTCAGGCGGGGAAGAACTTTGGAGGGTTGTTCTTGACTGGGCAATTAAAAGGAATAAATACAATAACATAATGCCGGTATTGCCACTTACACAGAAGCTGGAATTTTCGGAACTAAGGAAGCTAATACCTCAGGACATGTTCGTTTTGTTTGCAGGGTACGGGGCGCAGGGAGGAAAGCTCGACGGAATACAGGAATTCTTGAACAAAGACAAAGCCGGTTTTATAATAAATTCATCCAGAAACATATTGTACCCTTACGAAAAATCCGATAAAGATTGGAAATCTAAAGTTGAAGAAGCAGTTATAAATATGAAAGATACTCTAAACAGTATAAGGGGGGACGTTAAAAATGAAAAATAAGCTATTGTTACTTCTTGGCCCGACAGGCGTTGGAAAATCGACGATTATAAACAAATTAAAGGATTTAGACTCAAGGTTTGTTTACATATCTCCATTTACTACCAGGCCGCTTAGACCAAATGAAAAGGATAAGATCCACCTTTCCATTGAGGAATTTAAGGAGATGGAGAAGAATGGCAAATTTGTTTTCGTCAACAACATATATGGAAACTATTATGGCACTCCAAGAGATGCAATAATAAAATACTCACAAGCTGGTTTATTCCCGTTGTTAGACTGGCCAATACAGAAAATCGATAAAATAAGCCTAGAGCTTACAAACAATATTTTGTCCGTTTATTTGAGACCATCATCATTGGATTACTTGAAGAGTCATTTATCAATTGAGAAGCGGGATGATAAATCGCGTCTGGAAACTGCAATTGGAGAGTATAATGATTTCGTTGCCGGCAAATTTTATGGAATGTATGATTTTGAGATAGTCAATAAGGAAGGAAAGGTGGATGAAACAGTGTCCGAGATATATAAAATTTACCTAAAAGAAGGCGTTGGGAAGGATGGCCCAATAAAGCTTAAACATGACTCTTACAGAAGTGCTAGAGGGGGAACAGCCAAATTGCTGGATCTTTACTGCAGGAGCTGCGATTCGAAGGTTGCAATATACCAAAAGGATGGCCCTGGAGAACTAAAAAGGTGTTATCTCAACAGGTTTATGTATCCACCCTCATTATCCTCTTTTGAGAAAAGGGTAAGATACGATAGTATAAAAGATGTCCCAAATTTCGTTTGTAATAATTGTAATACTGTGTTAGGCACCCCCTTCATTTATTCTGATGGGAGGCTGACTTTTGCGTTGAGGCCGGGCATGGTAACGGCCAAAAGATCAAAATTAAAATATAAGTAATTACTTTTGTTTTTTAAAGTACAAATTGCCGTTGTCTTTTCCGGCTTGATTGTAGTATCTAAACGTGAAGTCAAGGTTCTTGTTTCCTATGTCCATTCCTTTTATGTTCAGCTTTTCCTTTGTCTTAACAACATCTTTTACGGTTTTACCTTCTATCTCCAGTATAGGTTTTATCAAAGGCCAGTAAATTATGTCTATTTCTACCCCCTTGTAAAGCCATTTTTCAACCTTGTTTTCCTGGTAGATAGGTTTTATTTTCAATGCTTTTTTGAATATTTCAGTTGCTTTTTTGAAATCTTCTGCTTCAGTTTCTATCTCTTCTGTATTCCTCAATCCGCTTCCTTCTCTGTATTTGTAAGTAATAGTCGTTTTTTTACCGTCTGTCCTTACCCTTACAAATTCATCTATTTCCTTTTTGTCAGTCAGAAAGAATACATATCTTCTGTAAAATAAGTTTCCTATCTTCTTTGCACCGATTTTTGCTAGCCTTTCTCTCACTTCTCTTTCATTTATGTCTATTATCTTAGTTTCTATCTCCTTCATATCTTTAATTAAGGCTACTATTATTTATTAACTGATGCTCTGCTTCAAGTGTTTTAATTTTTATGCTGTTTTTATTGTCTATTCCAGGCCTTTGTTCCCGCCATTTGGTATAATATCTTGTGTTTATTGTATGTTTCCATGGCCAGATAAACTTCATTCCCTTTTTCTGTGAGGTTTGTCAACAATCCCAGCCTGCTCTTCAATTTTCCTTCCAGTACGCCAATGTATAGCTTTAGGCCCTCTGCTTTGTTATAGCTGTCTTTGTTGTATCGAATTTTCATTTTTTCAGCGAATATTATGCTGTTTTTCGCTCCGTAGCCAAGGCAATCAAGCGTATTTACTACCTTTAATTCCGAATTTTTCATGTAATAACCTGCCCAAACACCTGTATTGCAGGCGTATATTTTGCTGTTCTCTGCGCCAGACCCAAGGTAATCGTCTGCAATAGTTATATGCAGCTCTGAATTTTCCATATAGAGCCCCGCATCATCTTTGGCCCTGTTTGCGTATATTTTGCTGTTTTTTGCGTACTCTGCAAGAGAATCGCCTGCATTATCGATATGCAGTTCTGAATTAATCATGTCTGAGCCAGCATAATCTCCCGTTTCATTGGCATAGATTTTGCTGTTTCTTGCGCAGTAACCTAATTTATCCCCTGCCTTATTTATATGGGCTTCTAAACCATTCAAATTATAGAAAAGTAGGTTAATTGGAATTTGGGAGTTTATAAAAATCTTCTCCCCTTTCTTTATGTTTTTGTTTATGGCAGCAGATATAAACAGGCCTAATTTTGAACTATCTTTCAATTTTTCATAGGTTTTTGGATCTCTGGCGAATTCTTCTATGTCTTTTATTGTGTACCCTGTTTTCATTTCTTGGTATATTTTATGGTAATAATCACCGATTTCACGGTAGGTGTCATAGCAAAAATCATAATTTGGTTTTTCATCCTTGACCCTTGAAAAATCATTAATAAGCATCTCCAAATTTTCCTTTGCCATCAAAACTATTAAACAAGACCTTATATAAACTTTAATTCTGGGTGGTAAGTAATATCTAAATATATATAAAATCAAAGAAAATTACCCGCAAAGCCAAAATTGTTGAGGATATGGCTCTGTGCCTCGTTCATTGAGCTAATTTTTCAAAGGCTTCTTTGTTATAAGCAAAGTTTTTAAGGATATTTATGGCGTTCTTTACATTCTTGGTGTATTTCATTTCAATGAAGGTCGAATCATCTTTGCTGTAATTTCTGTTCTCTTTGTACTTGTTTCCAGTTAATAAAGTAAGGTTTTTCTCATCATCAAATCCGCGCGTGTAACTTAAAATCCTCTTATAGTCGCGAAATGGACCGCTCTTTGCATATAAATCCAAATTTATAACCCTTGAGTTACCGGCTGGATATTCATGCATACGCACTTCGATTCTGTTTCTCCCTTCGTTTATGTCAAGAAAGTAGGAATTGGTGCTGAAATTCCTTTTTTCTCCCGGAAAAGAATCATTTTCAGCCTTCCCATACCTTCTAGTTAGCTCTTCCAATAAAATCAAATCCAATTTATTTTCCATATTTCCTGCTTATGCTCCTTTAATCGATTAATTTTTCGAAGCCTTCCTTGTCGTAGGCAAACTTTTTGAGGGCGTCTAAAGCAATCTTTACGCTGTTAGTGTATTTCAGTTCAACGAAAGCCGAATCGGATTCCTTTCCGTAGCATTTCCACCAGCAAGAGATGGCAGGATAAAATTTGGGGGTATCTACGGGATAATCTCTCTTTCTGTGCCCGCATCCAGTGAATAACGTTAGCTTTTTAAACTGATCGACTGCACGTCTGTAATCTAGAATTCTCTTATAATCATCATATGGTTTCCTTCTCGTATTCAAACTTAAGTATATAACCTTTGATTCGCCAGTCGCATTTTTGCCAACTTCAAGCATATTTATTTCCAGTCTACTGTCCCCATTATCTATGTCGAGACGGTAGGAATTAACCTCGGAATCGCTTCTTTTCTTAGCTCCTGTAAAAGGGCCTGCAGCACCGTACTTTCTAGTTAGCTCTTCCAATAAAATCAAATCCAATTTGTTTTCCATACTAACCTCCTTTTAATAACTATTATAGAAGTTTACCAATATAAATAGTTTACTATTATAAAGAAGTTAATAAGATAGATGAATTTATGGTAAACTTATGCAAAAATCCCAATCATTTAATATCAACTTCTATTTTTTTTGGTATATTATTAAGATAGTTTTCTTTGGGAATAACCTCAAGGCCTTGCATCTTATGAATTCTACATGGGCATTGTGTGTATATTTCAATGGAGATTTTTGCCTTGCCTTTTCTTTTTCTGTTATACCTTCTTCCAGCTTTACAAATTCAGAGATCGACCATAGTAACCTGTCAAAATACCTTATCTTTTCATAGTCATTTAATCCCTCTAGGTTTTCTTTTTCTGAGTTTTTTATATATTCTGAAAGGAATAGCTCTCTCTTCTTATCATTTAGATTCAATCTGTCTAATGCAGTAGCTATCTCGAATTGCGGCTCTGAAAGCCTGACACTTTCCCAGTCTATTAACTTTAGGCCAGTTTCCGTTCTTAGAAGGTTATCTTTGCCCACATCACCATGTATAACTGAAAGTCTTTGCTTTTTCAGTCTTATACTTTCTACCTTTGTATATGCTTCAATTAAAGCACTTTTGAAGCTTTTGTTTACATATCTGAAATTAGCAGCAGTTATTAGGTCTACTCTCTTTTTAATGTATCCTTTGTTGTACTCTTTAGCAGGTTCTTTTCTTAATCCTTTAATGTTGTGTATGCTGTGCAGTTCCGCAAGTATTAAGGATAAAGACTTTAAATCACGGTCTCTCATTTTTTTAATAGGTTTGCCTGAAACATAATCAGATATAATGAAAGGTTTGCTTAGAATCTTGCAGGAAGTGTCTTTGTAATAGACCTTGGGAGCAATCTTCAATTTTTCTAGGCTTTTTATGCCGTTGAATTCCATGTTTATCCTTGCAGCTCCCCAGCTGTTTCCGCCTTTATCGTCTTTTCTTACCGATGTAAGCCTTAACAGGAATTTTCTGCCATTTATTGTTAGAAGGTAATTGTAGTGTGTTTCTCCAGAGCGTATGGCCTGTATATTTTGAACTTTTATCGGAGTGCTTAAACCCAGTTGCCTGCTTTTTATTCTGTTAACTGCCTTTTTTATACGGGAAATACTTTCGGTCATATATGATAATATTAACTATCATGCAAAGCTTAATAATTTAGTTTAAATCTAAAAAGCTTAAATTTTACGTTTTTAGCAGCTTTTCCGCATTTCCCTGGAGTATGTCCTCCTTCTCCATTTCAGATATCTTTGCTTTTTTTATCTTAAGGAGCTCTATTTCCTGATCCGAGAACGGGTAATCTGAGCCGAACACTATTTTCTTTGATGTTATCTCCTTTACTCTTCTTTCTATTATAAATGGGGAGGACACAACAGATGTGTCTACGTATGCGTTTTCGAATTCATTTATCTTTGAAAAGAAAGCATCGGAGTCATTTGCAAAATGGGCAAAGACGAAGTTTATTCTTGGGTATATCTTTGCCAGATTTATTATCCTGTCTGGATCCGTATTGATATTGTTCTCTTTTCTTGAATGGATTATTACTGGTTTTCCCGTTTTTTCTATTGCTTCGAATATTCCCTCTAAGCTTTTGTCTAAAGGGTCAAAGTTTTCTCCCCTTGGATGCAGCTTGAAGCCGTAAAATCCCTTTTGAAGCTCCTCAAATTCTTCTTTATTGATGATTTTCGGGTTAAACCTCAAAAAAGGAATGAAGAACTTACTTGCATTCTCTAATGTTTCGCTGTTCTTTTGCATCAATTTTTGGTATGATTCTTGGGTACTCGGAAAGATAACAGCCCTTTCTATCTCATTTTGTTGCATTTTTTCCTGTAATTCAGCAAATGTTGATTTATCAAAGCTAACCCCGGAATGGGTGTGAAAGTCTATTATCATATGTAACCTACTGCTTTGTTATCATTTATATTATCCTGTCGCTTCAAATTAAATGTCAGGTAGTATCCATCGCCCCTGTCAAGGTCAAGTTTGTTATATTCTTCATTTATTGAGCCATATTTGCACGTTTGAAACTTTTCAGTAAGCCTGCGTCCAAATACTGCAGGTATCAATTTTCTATCAACAGAATAACCCGAAATGAAGTTTTGATTTGTTCTCAGGTTTAGCTCTTCCCTTATTGTGAATTCAACAAGAGGATTTTGAGTCCTGGTGGTTATTTTGTCAAAACCGAGTGCAAATGCTTCGTCTACCCTTGCTTTTACAAGTTCATTGTATAACCTTCTGCCTTGAAAGTCACTCGAAACAACGGCTGCAGAGAAATATGCGTTTTTCTTTTCATCATCCTCAAGGTATAGATACTTTGAACCTGCGAAGCCAATAGCTTTCCTACCTTTGTACAATACCAAAAAAAGATCATTATCCGTTACATGGTCCATAACTTCTGATTCTGTCATACCGCTTTGAAAGGTTTTTACCGTAAAATCTATGATTTCATTCAGCGTTTTTTTGCTTAGTTTTGCTGGGTTTTCACTTTTAAGCTTGAAGGTTTCCCTGCCACCGATAAATGTTCCTATCAAATGTTATTGTTTTATACCTTTCTCCCTTATTTTCCATTTTCTGCCTCCCTGTTTTTTATAACGGAAAGTATTACCTTTCCGTTGATTGTGAGTTCTGCGTTTTTGCCCTTGCTGAAGTCTATTAAACCTAGCCTTCTAAGAGATCTTGCATTTAATTTCAAAGTAGAACTTCTTATGTTGTACTTTTCTTCTATTGCTTTAAGAATACTGTAAGCCGATTTGCCAGGGGCTTCCTCCAATTTCTTTAAGTATGAGTAGCTGATTTCTGTTCAAGGCTATCTCTGTCAATGCTTCCAATGTTCTTCTAATCTTACCTTCCATGTAGCATTATAAGATAACTGCATGTATTTAAATTGATAGGGCAGTTAATTGTGACCTACTAAATCAAAGAAAAGTTAAGACTGCTTTCTTTTTTTGCAATAATCATTTAAGGTCATCAGTTGTTATATTGTGTCCTAGTTTTTCCGCTTTCATGATTAAATTCCTTTTCATTATTTCATTTGTTGGTTTGATGTGTATCCCAACCGGCTTTACCCTTATGCCATTGGAAGTCAGCCCTTCTATTTTATTTGGATTATTTGTCATGAGTCTGACGGAATTAATGCCTAAAGTTTTAAGGATAGTTGCAGCTATTCCAAAATCCCTATGTTCGCTTTTGTAACCCGCCTTTGCATATCCCTCATAAACGCTTAATTGCCTTCCTTTTTTGTCCTTCTTTACAGAAATCATTCCATTCTTAAGGTTAAAGATGTTTTTATAAGCTGTAAGTTTTGCTTTTATCCCGTTTCCTGCGCCTTCCTGATTTAAGTAGATTAATACTCCTTTTTTCTCTTTTGACATCTGTTTCAATGCTAAATCAAGTTCCTGCCTGCATTCGCAGTTTATTGCATGGAAAAGTTCACTGCTTCTGCAGGATGAATGAACTCTCACAAGAGGATAACTATAAGATTTAAGTTCTTTGCCTTTGAATTTACCAAAAACTGCAATATCATGTTCTTTTCCAGTGGCATAATCCCCAAAAACAATGTAAGTCATAGGCCCGTATTCTGTAGGTAAAGGAGTCCTTCCTAATTCGACAAGCCTTGAAATTTTATGTTCATTCAAAGTTTTTATCATTTCATCTTCAACTTCTTCGGGTTCATTCCAGTTTCTGTCCAAATACTTAAGAATTGCTAAAAGTTCTTCCTTTTTCATTCCTTTACTTGTAATTAGCCAAATTTAAATATTTTCAGATTATATGTAGTTAAAACCAATTTTTTCTGCTTTCCTTTCAGCAGCTCTGAATATAAACTTGGCCATTACTGCAAATACTATTAATTCGCTTATTGTAATAATCCACATTAAATACACTGGGGCTATCAATGAGGATCCAATAAGATAGTACCTTACAAGGTAAAGACTAGAGGTCAATGGTACAAATAAAGCTGCGTAATTTATTGAACTTGGCAGCACCTGCAATGGTATAAAGGCTCCGCTTAGAAATGTAATAAATAGGATAACAATGCCCTCCAACGCCTCTACTCTCTTAAAAAGCAGCATTCCGGCTCCAATCATAAGCCCCAACTGGAGCATGCTGAAAAATCCTATAACAAAGCATACCACCGAAAGCAGGATACCTATTGGGGTTAAATAGTTAAGGGCAAAAATTATTGCAATTAAATAAATTGGAGAATAGATCATAAGAGAGATTGTTACTTCAGACAGGTTGTTTAAACTGAAGTATATATATCTAGATACAGGGGTAGTAAACGAGTAGTTTATAATCCCGGACCACAGCTGAAAGTTAGCATCTCCGGCGACACTAGAAACTGTTTCTTCAAGAAGCGGCAGCATCGAAGCGCCTATGAGAATAAAAGAAACTATGCTTTTAGTGCCTATCGCAGAAATAGAAGCTGAATAAAGCGGCACAAAAAGAAGCATTAAAGCTGCGTTTGCTATTGCATAAACTACCCAGAATATGAAATTTGAATGATATCTCCTAAGTAAAGTAATATTCATCCACAAGGTCATGCGGAATATTTTAAACATTTCCTTAATATTATTTGCCATTTCCCATTACCTTTACGAATGCATCTTCTACCGTAGCGCTCCTTACGGTTATTTTTGGTTCTAAGTTTTCATTTTTCAGTATAGAGGTTACTGCCAAAAGTGACAGGTTTACTTTATTTGTGTATATAACCGTTGATCCAGTTGTCTGTTTTACTCTTACTACTGAAGGTATCCTTTTAAGTTTTGATAGCAGCGGTCTACTTAAGTGCATATCAAGCGTTATTTTGTCGGTATAATCCATGATATTTTTGAATTCCAATGGAGTACCAATAAATTTTATTCTGCCTTTGTCTATTAGCACGATTCTATCACATATCTCCTCTGCCTCAGACATATTGTGGGTTGTGACTATCGTTGTGATATTTTCTTTTCTTACAAAAGCTTTCAAAAAAGCTCTGAATTTTTTGGCTGTTACTGGATCAAGTGACTTTGAAGGCTCATCAAGGAAGCACAGTCTTGGTTTATGGACCAATGCACGCATTATAACGGTAGCTTGTTTTTCGCCCCCAGATAATGTAGAGAACTGGCTGTTTAATTTTCGTGAGAAGCCTATCTTTTTGCTTATATATCTTATTTCTCTTTCTATGTCCTCTTTTTTCACATCTCTAAACGTGTATGCAAAATAAACCAAAGTTTCGAAAGCAGTAAGTCTGTAATACGCAGATTTTTCGCTGTCTTGTCCAGCGTATCCTATAATTTCTCTAAGCTTGTTTGATTCCTTCAACACATCTATGCCGAATGCATTGATAGTGCCTTTATCAGGAATAAGCAATGTTGCCAAAATGTTTATCAAAGTAGTTTTTCCTGCACCATTTGGGCCGAGTACGCCCAATATTTCACCTTCTTTTATATCTAGATTTATATTTTTTAGCGCTTTTGTTACCTTCCCGCCGTTTTCATAAATCTTACTCAAGTTCCTTATTCTTATGGCGAGATTTTCCATAATTGATTAAAACCTGTGTAGTATTTAATTCTTAATTGGTTCTAAGATAAATGACCAAAAATTATGGATGATTGCTAGGAAGCATGCCCTTTGAATCAAGCTTTATAATTTCAAGGTAGTTTTCAGCTGCTTTTAACAATTCTCTTTTAGATACCTTCTCAAATGTAGAGTGTGCATATCTGTAATCTCCTGGTCCGAAAACAACCGTATTTGCCTTTTTTCTCCAGAAATACATCTCTGTAAAATAGGAAGCTATCCTCGTTTTAAGCCCTAGCAGCTTTGGAAGGTCATATAAATCATTGAATACCGGCTCAAAATCCAGCTCTGTTTTCAGTTTTCCGTTAATAGCAGCTTTTCTAAAAAGTTGCTTTATTTCACTGTTTCTACTTACAGTTCTAACATCAATTTTTGCAGATGCATAGTCAGGTATAACATTTGCCGCTTGTCCCCCAATTATTTTGCCGATATTAATTGTCGTTTTTCCAAGAAATTTATTTTCTGGCGGTTTAATTCTGATAATCCCTGTTAAGTCAAATAGTAGTTTAGTTATTGCAGAAGAACCAGTCTGTGGCAGGGAAGCAGGAGCTGCCTTTCCTTTTTGGCTTAAATCAAATTGCAAAAGGCCTTTTTGTCCGTTTACTAGCTTAAGAGATGAGGGTTCACCGACCACTACAAATCCAGGATTTACCATTTTAATTGCCTTTTTTATGCCTTCAAATTCGTTTTCTTCGTCTACATCAAAAAGCAGGCAAAAATCATTTAGTCCACTTTCCAAAGCATCCCACGCTGCAGAAACCATTGCGGCTATAGCGCCTTTGGCGTCACACGAGCCTCTACCATAGATAAATTTAGAGTCTTCTGCAATTTTCAGCGTTCCTGGAACAGTGTCCATGTGCGTTGTGAGCAGTAATTTGGGCCTACCAGCAAAAGCAAAAACATTGATTCTATTCCCAACTTTCTGCGTTTTTACGGTGAAATCCTTAGCTAGCAGATCTTTCAAAAAATTACCCACTTCCATTTCCTGCCCGGAAATAGACGGTATTTTTACGAGATCCATCGTTAATTTAGCAATATTTTTTTCTTCCATGTCAAAAAAGGGTAGGGCCGCCCCCATACTTGCGGAGGCGGTCCAGAATCCACTACAACTTGCGTTCTTCGTTTCCTCCGAAATTTTTGCTTGGCATAAGTTTCTTTACTAGGTAAATCCTAGAATTAAATTCAGGGTCATATGCGTATCTATTCGTATTGGTTTCTGATACGCCGTAACGTAACTTTTCAAAGCCAAGTTTCCTGTACAGATTCATTGCAGCGGTGTTTCTTTCGTCGGTTCTTAAGATTACATACTCAAAGCCTGCGTTTTCGGCCCTAGAAAACAGTTTCTTTTCCAGTTCAGTCGCTACTCCTTTACCGCGGGAGTTGGCAGCTGTAGCAACTTCATCGACATAAATTATCTTTTTTGAGCAGTCTATATTCTGCGCTTTTTTAAGAAAACTCATATCTTTTTCAAGGTTAACCTTGTATGCCCATGTAAATCCCAGTATTTCATTACTTGAATCCGCAACAAGTACAGAATTCCATTCCTTGGATTTTGCGTAATTTATGTCTTCATTTACGTCCTTTTCAGTCCAGTAATCTTCCAGTTTCAGTGGTTTGCCGCACTTTTTACAGTTTTCTGCAGGGTTATCGCTTTCCTTTATTCCATAATTAACCTTGCATAAGCTGCATTTTTTGTACTCGTTCCAAGGCTCCTCGGAGAATGCAGATTTATAAACTGCATAGATCCCGGCAAGGTCCTTTTCTTTGTAATCTCTTATGTAAAAGCCATTTTTAGCTTCTGATATGAACAAAATCGCTGTTTTGTGACAGCATGTCATTCAAGCTGCCAATTTTTGTTGATTTCTGTTTTTCCTTTCCTTTGTTTTCCATTTTATACCTCCTGTTTTTTAATTTCGGCAAAAACCCGAAGAAAACGAGAATTAGCAGTAGCTCTAGATCTTAGAAATATTCGAAAAGAAGAAAACGCTATAAAATCAAGTATATCTGTATCTTTGATTCTATCTATGAACCAAAGCGGTTGTCATCGGACCGCATGCCTCTATACTTTTAAGCGATTTCATTTAACTATGTGAATGCTGCAGGTATTTAAAGTTTTCTTTTTCCTTAACCATTTTTATCGGTTTAGATTATAGATAAGTCTAATCAAAAAAGTTTATATCCCAGGTATATTCATTGACTTCAGGTGCTTTATTTCATCGTAGCTTGTTTTCAAGAGTTCAGCAAAATCTGAATTGTAATCTGCATATATTTTTCTAAAATGATCCATTATGCTTTCATCTTCTTCCTTTATTTTCGTTTTGTAATATCTTTCATAGGCTTTTGCAGTACTAGGTACTAATCTTTTTAGAATAGTATCTTCATTTATCGGTTCAACAAGTATTTCACTAAGGTTCCATGCTAATCCCGGCTTATCTAACTCTTTTTCGTTGAAATTCTTAAATACCTGCTTCCATTTCTCAAAGAAAAGAAAATGGGTTATTTCATGCAGACATATACCTTTTTGTGCTTCAACGTTTGCAAACGCTTCAACGAAAAACGACCAAGTATCTAAATATCTGGGGCAGATTTCATTGAGGGTCATAATTCCAGTGATATTTTTATCGGGCCATTCAATGTCCATAATCTCCCGTAGCCTTTTCATGACTTCAGAATGGACCTTGCCCCACTCGATTTGCAGCAACTGCCTGCTTGCTTCTATATCATTTAGTCGTAGTTTGTAAGTGCCCTCAACGTATTTTATGATCTTTGCCTTTCCGCTTATTTTTAAGGGCATACCATTAGAATGTTCCACACATACTCTTTCATCTTTTTCCTTAGAGATCTCAAAGCTGACATTGGGGTACTCTGCCATTATCATTCTATTTAATTTAGGTATTTAAGTTTAAATTAATCTTATGTAGTTTATTTAATGGAGTATACCTTTTACTTTTAAATATTAACGTTTGGTAAATGATATATATTCTACTTTTAACCCATGTCCTTCAACATTATAATTTCATCGAAATACCTACCTTTATCTTTTAGAGTCCTTTTCAGTAAACCTGCTTTTTTAAAGCCCAATTTTTTATATAAGTGTATTGCTCTATAATTGTTTGCAAAAACAGATAGCGTTACGATTTTTATTCCTTCTTTACGTGCATATTTCAATGCTTGCTGGATCATCAATTTACCTATTCCCTTGTCTCTGTATCCTTTTTTTATAAAGATGCCCAACTCTCCAACATGCATCGATTTTCCATGCAATCTCTTTATTTGGACATTCCCTACCAGGTTATTGTCGGCTTCTGCTAAAAATTGAATCCTATTTTTTTCCTTAATCTCTTTTATAGCCTTTTTAACGTGTTCTTCCTCCTCTTTTCTATTTACTTTTGCATTTGCGCCTATGGGTGCATGCTCTTCAACTAATTCATTTATAAAGTTCATCAATTGAATTGAATCATTTTTATAAGGATAACGTAATAAAATGAGGGTGCCGTCTTTGCTCTTATGCAATGTTCCTTTTTCCAAGTTCATTATATTATTTTTATCTTTCAGCATTTAAATTTTCTAATTTTGTAATAGCGACTCAACAATTTTAAAAATAACCTCTTTGCTTTCGTTTCTTCTGTTTTTCTTGTTTTTGTGCTTTTGAGAGAAGAATTCTTCCTTATGCAACGGTCTATCGCCGACTTCTAGTATACCTGCTGCTTTCTTACCAAAAGCTGCAGCCAACCGGTATAAAGCAGATAGCTCCATGTCTATCGTAGAGATACTCATCTGTTTGAAGAATTTCAACAATTCGACTGTTTCTCCGTAGAATAGTTCTACGGTTGCATGGTTATCATTCTTAACTTTTAGATTATATGTCTGCGCGTACTTTTTTGCTCTTTTTGTAAGATTATTAATCAGCTCAGTGTTTCCAACTGGCAAGAATTCGAATGCGTTAACATATTCTGAGCTCAGTTCTTCCCAAGGAAGGACAAATTTCGGTATATTTATGTCTCCTGCATCTAAGTCATCAACTAACGACGCAGCGGTCCCTAAAAATATGATATCTTTAACCTTTGGATTTTTAGCCAATATGTAAAATCTGTCAGTTGCTTCTGCCACACCTCTGTTTATGAAAAGGAAGAGTGTGTCTTTTATCCTGTAATTCTTTTCTATTTTACTCAGATGTCTATCGCCAGTTTTAAAGGTTTCAACCTTGTACTTCTTTTTTAGTCTGTCAATCCAATCATCCGGGAATACTCTATTCCATTCTATTGGGCAGACTATAACCCTTTTTGTTAGCTTTTCAACGCCAAACTCTTCAATTAAAATTTCCTTTTTATTGACCTGTGAATAGTATACCATTTTTTATTATGTTATTATCAATTTAAATTTCTTTAAACGTTGAATTTATTAAAAATTATTGAAAAATTTACAGTTTTTGATTAAAATTTGCCAAACACTTTTATATGATTAACTGTTTAAAGTAATATGGAATTATTCCACAGAAAATTTAAGTGTGAAACATGCGGAGAAGAGTTCAAGACCAAGGAAGAACTCGAGGAACACATGAAGGTGCACATGCAGCCTGAGCAGCAGGAGCCTCAGCAAAGTGCTGAAGGACAGACTGCCGAGCAGCCTCAGGAACAACAGCAGAATTCTGAGGAACAGGAGACTGTGCAGCCAAGTGTTTCGGAAAAACCTGAAGAGGAAAAGCAGGAAACTACGGCGGATTCAAACGCCGGTGCAGAAGCAAATCCTGAAAATCCTTCGGAAGAACCGCAGCAGAATCAAAGTAGCCAGCAGTAATTTTTTGGTGATTCTGCAAAGAATTAACATTCCTTTATTTGGGGTTGTGAAATTCAACCCTGCTTTATTTTCATTATATATCTACAATAAACTCACCGATGTTGTTGAAGTACTCTGAACTATTAGGGCATTTCAGCATTATCCTGTTGCCTATGAAATAATCCTTTGAGTCTATATCTATGCTGTGTTTTTGTCCACATAAACGGCATGTTTCTACCGTTATAGTCAGTGTTTTGAATGAAAAAAGCTCGTTTAAAACGTCGGTCACATGCCTTATAGCTTCCAATGCATGGAAATCTTCAACTAATTTATCCTCATGAGTATAGTTCCTAAGTGATTTAAGATACTGCAGTATCTCCTTGTCCTTTACCGGGTTTTCGTCGCATTGGATTAAATCAAAAAGCCTTGCATAGCTTAATTTTATGACTCTTCTATTGTTGTTTTTGTCCTTGTAGTGTATTTCTTTTATATTGCTCTCATTTAAGTAGTGTTTTAAACCCTGTTCTAAGCATCTAACGGCTAAGGACAATGCCGCATCTGGGCACCCATAAAGAAATGAATGTATTGTTTCGGAGTAAAGAAGCTTAAACTCTTTTTTTGTGTTTGAAAAATTATGAGGATAGACAACTCTTGTTTGTATTAGCATGTTAAGCCTGTTGCTGTAGTTATCAACAGTTACAAGGTTTGGAACCGTTGGAAAGAATATCCCTGCCATGTATTATTATGCCTCATTAGGTATATTAATTATTGTTTAACTAAAATCAACTGCATTTCAAAGTATCTCCTATCAAAGAATAGGAAGAATCAAATATTTTTTCATCGCTAGATGAAAAATCGGCACCGAATTCAAAACAGATAGTTGAGTTCTTAACATACAATTCAATAGATGCCGAATAAAAGGGTATCCTTGTAATATTGAATATCTTGCTGCTTCCATATATTAATTGTATTCCTACATTATTTGACATATTTACAAAGAACATCTGTGAAGGCAGGTACTTCCCCAAGTTTTTGCCGCTTTCACTAGAGTATATGTATTTTGTAGCGTTTATCGGAAAGCTCGAATTCACTACAGTTATGTTGAGCCTTTTAAGGTAGGATTCAAATTTAGAAGGGGAAAGACTTAGTATGCTTATGTTGTCGGAGGAGTTTATTTTTTGCTCCCCGGTTATTATGAAGTAAAACTGGCTTAACTCTGGAAAATACCCCTCTAAGTAAGCTCTGGCGTTTTTCGAATTGTTTTGTTTAGTGTATTGTGTTATGTTTAATGCCTTCAAATTCGATGCAAATTCAGGAGAGTTGCCGATGGCAGAAACTATAAATGAAGTAGGCAATAAAACGTTTATACTGGTATTTTTGAGTATACTCGTAAGATTATACGTGCTTGCATTGGAGGAATTGCTTAATGAAAGCAATGGGCCTGCGGATGCAAAAATACCATTCAGGTTTATATTCACAAGGGAATTTGGATAGCTATAATTTACAGCTGCGGAATGAAAAGTGCTCCTTCCTAAGGAGCCTGTAAAGATAGAAAACAGTGACTGGCTGCCAAGGTTTGATAAAGAGCTAGATTGGAGCGGGAAAAAAGCATACAATACTATAAAAAACACAAATATAAGAAAAACGGCTGCAAAAAAGAGGCCTACTCCTGGAAGAACGTCTTCAAGCCCCCCATTCATATCTTTCCAGTTGGTTAGAATTGATATTATTATTGCAGCATAAACTAATATCAGTATATAAAAAATATACCCTGATAAAGTAAGGTTAAACGAAATTCCTGCAATGGTTATTCCTACCAATGAAGAAACAGACAAAAGGATTGCAAGTATCCCTCCTTTTACCCTTCTTTCCTTTAGCCATTTACTGCTTGTATGAAAAAGCCTGCTTAGTATGATGATTGAAATTCCCAACACTATTCCTGCTCCGGATATAAACCCTATATCTGAAGGTAAGAATGTAGAGATTACTGATTTGGGCAGGAATGTACTTAATATATTTACGCCCAAAAAAAGAAGCAGTCCAATGAACAGAAGAGCTAATCCAATTATTAATGAAATAAATCCTATTATTGATAGAAGTATACGTGCAGTGCTGGCAGTATTTCCTTTCATATAAATTGATAAAGTTCTTTATATAAAAATATCTCACTGCAAAAGTAAAATAAGTCATGGATATAGTTTTTTTAATAATTAACTATTTAATATAAAATTGTATATCAATAAAATGGATGAAAACTCAGAATTAATTAAAATGTTTGACTTGACTGGAAAATCAGCGATAGTAACAGGAGCTTCAAGCGGTTTGGGAATAAGCTTCACGGAAGCTTTGGCAGAAGCCGGCGCAGATGTTGTAATATGCGCTAGAAGGGACGAAAAATTGAAAGAAAATGCGGACAGAATAAGTAAGTACACAAATAGAAAGATAATACCAGTAAAGGCAGATCTCACAAAAGAAGAGGACATAATTAATGTTGTTAAGGTTGCAGAGGAAAAACTTCAGAAAATAGACATACTAATAAATAACGCTGGCTCTGCCGTGGCAGGGCCCTCTTTAAACTTAAAAAAGGAAGATTGGCAGAAAGTTCTTGACGTTGATATTTCCGCAGTATTTGTCTTTTCACAGAAGGTGATAGCAAGCATGATTGCTCACAATGTGAAGGGGAGCATAATAAACATAGCATCGATTTATGGGTTATTTGGAGACATAATACCTGCCGCACCTTATTATGCCAGCAAGGGTGCAGTGGTAAATCTTACAAGGGCAATGGCGGTTGAATTTGCGGGCCAGAATATAAGGATAAATGCAATTGCTCCGGGGTTTTTCCCAAGCGAAATGACAAATGATTTATTAAAGGACAAAGCGGTACTTGATCATATTACACAGAGGACTCCAATGGAGAGAGTAGGAGACCCTAATGAACTTAAGGGTGCAGCAGTATTTCTTGCCTCTAATGCTTCTTCTTATGTTACAGGTCATATTCTTGCGGTTGACGGAGGATGGAGTGCAGTCTGACCCTATACGGTAGAATCAAATGATAAAGATTTGAAATACTACATTGAAAATTACAGAAACTTAAGGGATGTAACCTTATGCTACCTTTTTGATAAAAAAACAAACAAAGTGCTTATAGCAATGAAGAAAAGGGGATTCGGTGCCGGAAAGCTTAACGGCGTAGGCGGTAAAGTTGAAAAGGGAGAAAGCATAAATGATGCACTTCTTAGGGAAACTAAGGAAGAAATCAATGTAAACCTTAAGGAATTTGAAAAGGTTGCAGTAATAAATTTTTATTTCAAGAATAACCCCACAGACAGGGATTTTAATCAGAGAGCACACGTATTTATTGCTTATAAATGGGAAGGAGAACCTGTTGAAAGCGAGGAGATGGCTCCCCAATGGATGGATGTTAAAGGATTACCGCTTGAAAAAATGTGGTCTGATGATAGATATTGGCTGCCTGATATTCTTTTAGGGAAAAAGGTAACCGCATATTTTTTGTTTAATGATGATAACAGCATAGCGGAAATGGAAATAAAGGAAACAAATGGTTTTTAATCTTCTAATTTAAATAGTCCAGTTTAAAATTTTTAATGAAATTGGCCATCCCAGAATTAACTTCATTTATGTAGACTTCGCCAGTAGAAACTGCCGACATTTCATAAAGACTTGAATTTGTTACTCCTAAAACCGTTATTACCTCATAGGATGAGAGATTTGTTACGATTTTTATCGCAGGTATAGCATCCAAAGTTATGTTGGATATAGATATACCGGGTATGCCTAAAAAGATATGGTAGTAGTAGCTAAGATTTTCAGTGGTGTTCGACACACCAAATAATATGGTTGTGCCATTTATTCCATTAGTTGAAGAACCATTCTCCATTGCCAATACTGCATTTCCTGCCCCAAAAAGATAGTAATTTTCAAATACCCCTGGATTAATTCCCTCATCAGCAGCTGCGGTAGGAGACAGATATATTTGATTCAGTCCTGGAAAGCTGTCTGAAACTAAGGCAGTCAAATCAGCGTTTGCAGCAGGGGCTTTAGTGACATTTGTAGGGGCTGCCGGCATAATGTTTAGCTCCCCAATAGTTTGTAATAAACTGTTTTCATTCAAAGTATAAGAACCGGGTGGTAGAGAAGACAAGATTGAAACTGATGATGGAGCACGGTTAAATGCCGATTTAAAGGAAGCAGATAGCACTATATTGGAGAAGTTTGGTACTGAACCCGCGTTTCCATATGAATTAAAGAGACTCATTATTGCCGATGAATCTCTTGTCAGGTTAAGGACAAAACTGCCATTCAAAGGTATGCCATAGGTATTTGAAAAGCAGAAATTGAAGTGCATTGAAGAGTTATATTTGCTTTCAAATGCAGGCGTGGTGTTTATGTCTAGCAAAGAGCAAGAATTTCCGTTATAGCTCTCGCTTTTCATATATTTGACTTGTAAATAATCGCTGAATTGGCTTATGTTTGATATGTTTGCTGATGCCATTGATGTGCTTAAAATGCTTGAAAGAGCGGTTGAATTTGCTAGATTATTTGTTTTTAAGGAGACACAAAGCAGTGAATTATTACCTACCTTGGAGTCATTCATTGCATACCCCATGACGGTTAGGCTGGTGTTCTCCGCGGAAGCTAACATTGAGAAAGGAATACACAATGTTCCGTAAGAGATATTTGATAATAAAGTAAGGTTTACTGTATCAAGGAACTTTGGAAATGAAGACAGGTTTATACTTTTACTTAAGCTATCTATATCTTTTACAAGTGCACCTAAGTTAATATCCGCCGTTTGTTTTATATATGGCTTGTAATGGGCGATGTAACCGTTAATGGGCAGATTAAAGGAGAAGACTGAAGTTCCAGAAGTGGCGCTTAAGCTTAGAAGCAAGCTATATGAGATATTGAATGGACCACTAGAGTTCTGCAGCCTTGAAACAGCCGAGCTTAATTGCTGCACGTTAGCAACACTGTAATAAGGATTGGCAGAAGTTGAAAGCTTCAGGAAAGGAATATACCCTTCATAGGATGCGAAGACGAATACCAAAACGGCTAACAATACGATGATTACTATTATGCCGGTAGTTTTATGTCCTATTTGACCCTTATTCGGTGTTGAACTTATCTGTATATTTTTTGGATTATCCATCTAATTATAACAAGAAACAGATATAAAAGTCTATTCTTTATTTATTAAGTAGAACTTGGTGTGCTTAAACCAAGTGTATGCCTTACAAGTATCCTTACTCCAAGGATGTTATAATGGTAAAGAAAATACGCAATTACAAGAAGTATTATTATAACAACGACTGCAATTATCAGGTATTTGTTTATCTTAATTTCATTTCCAGGGGTATTGGGTATGCTGTCATCTGAAGGAAGCATGTTGCTTTTAGAATCGTTCCCTTCCGGTTTATTTTGATCATTATTTACTGAAGCACTTTTATTATTGTTATCCACGCTTACGCTTTCACTTTCTGGTTTGTTAAGCGCTTCATCCATTTTATATCAAAATTTTATGTGTATTTAAACATTATCTACAGATTAGCATTTCATCTTTTTAGCACCAAACGATTTAAATATCTCAATTACTTAAAAAATATCTTATGATGGATAAAATCAGAGAAATGAGCGGGTTAACTGACAAGAGTATAATCGATTTCCTTGAGATTAAAAAAGGGTACAGCATAATTGATATAGGAGGAAGAGACGGCTTCTTTAGCAAGAAAATGCTGGAAAAAACCGACAATGTTACCGTTTTGGATTTAAATGACATCTATTTTGATGAGCTTAAAAAGGTAGGGATAAAAACTGTAAAAGAGGATATCTGTGATTATTCCGCTGGTTCTTTTGATCTGGTATTTATGTCAAATGTTTATCATGATCTTGTGCAGGAATGCCATGATAAAGCACTGAAAAATATAAATAAAATAGCAAAGAGATACATAGCCATACTTGATTTTAAGCCCGAAGATACTATGTTCGGCCCTCCGGTAAGCATACGATTAAGTAAAGATAGAGTCATAAACGATATGAAAAGCATAGGCTTCAAACTAGTAAAAGAGAAGGAATTAAAATTCCATTACCTTGTGCTTTTTGAACGAGAAAGCGAGAATTAAAGTTATAAATACGCCTTATAATCTTTAAATTTAATGGTCTTAAGTCAAGTTTTGATACAAGAAGATAGGGACCGCAAGATAATAAAGAAGAAGTACAACAGCTTTAATTCCTACAAGTGGCTTTTGTCCCCGTTATTACAGCTATTTTATCCATTTGCAGCATTGTCAAAAAGCAGGCTTGAGAGAGAGTTGGAATTCCTAAATTCCAGTAACGATATAAAAAAGCCAAAGATTTACTCTGTTGATCTTCATAATAAAGAGCTAAACAGAGAATATATTGATGGAAAAGTAGATTACTGTGAAGGGTCAAAATTGGGAAAATTGTTTTCAGAGATACACAAAGATGGGTATTCCTTAGGGGATTCAAAGCTTGATAATTTCATATGTAATTCCGAAGGAGCATATATAATAGATTCAGAACAGGCAATAAAAACTCAGAAGGAGAGGTACAAGTATTGGGATGTGTCTCTTTTAATACTATCGGCTGCATACTATAACTATTCAAATAAAACAGGTTTTAAGCAGTTTCTAGATGGCTTTTCCAAGGAATATATATACTGGCAAGATTATCAAAAAAGGGCAATAAAGGGTATGTATTCTTTGCTGTTTCTGTTTATGCCGGTTCAACACGTTTACAGCTTAAAAAACGCATTATATAAGTAGCACATATTTATTAAATGTGTAATTCTTCTGCTTTTATTATCTTGGAATAAAAACATGCAGGATCGGATGCAAGAATGTTGTGTTCGGAATAATATGTTCTAGCTCTGCTTCCCCCGCACTGCCATTTGAATTCGCATTTTCCACAATAACCGAAGAATTCTCTTGCACGTATGCTTTTCATTATAGCGTTGTTTCTGTAGATATCTACAATGTTATCTTCTCTTACATTACCAAGTTTTACCGGCAGAAAACCTCCGGGGGAGATAGTACCGTCATTTCCCACAAAGATTATGCCATCCCCATCCAATGTTCCGACTGGAGAGATGGTCGAATCATACTTTGGTTCTCCTTCTAAATTAATAAGCTCCGAATGTAAATGATCATAGAAAGGGCCTCTCCAATAACTACCCTGCTTTACTCGCATGCTAACCACTCTTCTTTCAAATGGAGCTTCTACTGTTCTTATTACTACTCCATATTTTGATGCATCATAAAGGAAGTTACATACGCTTTCGTATTCAGAAGGACTTATCTCTTGAAGCTCTGCTCCACGGCCAATTTTTATTAGGAAAAAAACCTCCCAGGTCTTTACCCCCAAGCTTTCTATAAGGTTGAATATTCTGGGGAGTTCATTTACGTTGCTTTTCATAACTGTGGTGTTTACCTGTATGTTCAATCCCGCATTTATGGCATTTTTTATCGATTTTACAGTTGCATCGAACGTTCCATCAATTGACCTTATATTATCATGTGTCTCTTTCACAGCCCCATCGAGACTAATTGATATGGAAGTTGCGCCCAAATCCCGTATTTTTACCATCGTATTGTATGTTAGCAAGTTTGTTACTGCTGGTGATAAAGCAAATTTTACGCCGAGTTCTTTTGCATGCTTCATAAGTTCAAATAAGTCATTACGCATCAATGGATCCCCTCCAGTGAATACTATAACGGGGTAAGGAATTCCAAATTCAGTGATTTTATCAATTAATGCAAAACCTTCCTCCGTCGTTAGTTCTCCCGGAAGAGCAGAATGTATTGCAGATGCCCTGCAATGCCTGCAAGCAAGCATGCATGCTTTAGTAATCTCCCAAAATACAAGTATTGGCTTTTGCGTGAATGAACGGATGTTTGATTTCTTTGCTTCTTCACTGGCTGTGTAGTTACTGTTTTCTTTTTGTGATGTCTTTTCAGTTATAATCGCAGAACTACTGCCTATATATGACATTAAATAAATTTAAGTTCTGTGAATAAATACTATTTTCTCAGCCTTATAGCCCATTCTGCAAGCTTTTGCACAAGATCCTTTATCAACGTTACAGTGTCTTCATCTACAAACAGGCCGTTTTCAATTTTATCGCCTGCTCCTCCTATGAAAATCTGGGGCCTTTCAAGCGGGTGCGCATTGAGAAATGAAAATATCTGTCTTAGATGGTACTGTGCTACTGCCGTTCCTATTATGGCACCGCCGCTTGCTCCTATAGTTGCAACGGCTTTGTCATCAAATGAATTGTCACCGTAAGGCCTAGACGCCCAGTCTATTGCATTTTTTAGAACTCCGGGTATGGATCTGTCATATTCTGGTGTGGCTATCAGCACTGCGTCTGCTTTCTTTATCTTTTCCTTAAAGATCTTTACACTTTCAGGCATTTCCTTTTCTTCATCTTGATTGAACAAAGGTATGTCCTTCAAGTCAAGTATTTCTATTTCTATGTTTTCAGGCGCGTACTTCTTAGCAGTATTTATTATTGCCTTATTGAATGAATCCCTTCTAAGACTTCCTGCGATTGCTGCTATTGTTATTTTTTCCATTTTTTAATCATGCACTAAATGTATATAAATCTTTTGTTAATATCGTAAGAGCGATATTACTTAATAAATGAAAGAACATCTGTTTTTATGTTATTAAGTCTGTCTAGAGGAAAGTTGTATAGTTCATCAAATTTAAGGCCGAAATCCGCAAAGAACTGCTTGTAAGAATCCAAGGCTTTTATGGAATGACGATAAGCCACATACGATGAAGGTAATATGTGGCGCTTTATACTAAGCGGAGAAAACACCAGTTTTCCATTTGGATTAATTGAAGAAAGAATACTTTGCGCAAATAAAATGTAAGAAGGCTGGTATATGAAAGAGTTCAATGCCACTATGCTGTTATATTTTTTGTTTGAATGAAAACTCTCAGCTATCCCTCTTATTAAATGCAGTTTATTACCGAAATTTTTAATGAGATGGTACCTTGCTTCTGGGGAAAGCTCAACAATGTCAACATTGCCGAATCTTTCTATCAATTTTTTCGTTATCTCTCCAAAGCCAGGATTTATCTGCAGCACTGGTGGCCTGAGTTTATCTAAAATATCTTCAATTTTGTCTGCCAGCCTTCTATCTAAATAGTTTTTATACCTGAAAAAAGAGGATGGTTTTCCAGACCAATAAGAAAGCTGCTCAAATGAATACACTGCACGGTTATCAAATGCATTCCTTATTTTGTAGTATTCTGCTTTTAAGCCTGGAAAACGAAGCGAAAGAAAGTACATGGCATCTACTACTCTCCAGCTTACGTTTAGCATTGCTTTTATGTCGCTTATCTTTGCCCATTTTACATCAAGAGTTTCCTTATCTTCTAAATCAACTGCCTTTGGTTCTCCAGCAAATGAATTTGACAGGAAGAAATGATCTATTTCTGTATTTATCCAGTGTATCCCCTGGTTTTTTGCGCCTAACCAAATTGGATTCTTTATGTCTATGTTTACTTCTTCTTTTGTTTCCCTTCTAACGGCTTCTTCAGGCGTTTCTCCTTCTTTCATTCCACCACCTGGAACCTCCCAAATGCGGCCATGTTTTGCCTTTCTCAAGTCAAGAAGTATGTAGTTCCCTTTTTTTACTATGCTTATTGCCCCTTGCCCTTCTAGTCTTTCCATACAACAATAAAGCATACAAAACTAATATGTTTTATGGGTAAAAGAATATATACAGTATGCTGTAATAATAAATGAATGAATAGTGCAAGCAAGGAAGAAAAGACATTCAAGTTCTTTCTAGTGTCTAGGGCATCTAGGAGCGTAGCTCTTATATTCGTCACATTGTCCTTACCCCTTTATCTTTTTGCATTGCATTATAACATAATTTCAATAGGAATAATATATTTTGTCATAATGGCATTCAATGCTGGCCTGTCTTTACTTCTCGGTGCTTTAGGTGACAGGATAGGGTATAAGAAATCGCTCATAATAGGAGAAGTTTTCCCACTCGCGGCTTTAATATTGCTTACCATCTCAGTGAATTTCTTCGTAATAGTCATAGCGGCAATAATCGGAGGGATAGCCGGTGCTGCGGGAGGTATGCGGGGGACTTTTTCGCCAGGATCTACGGCATTGATAGTAAGCAACTGGAAGGACAGCAAAGAGAGAGTGAAGAAACTGGCGGATACTACCTATGTCGGTTCTGCATTTGCAATATTCGGCAGCCTCCTGCTTTATTTCAAGGCTTTCTTTGTTAATTCTGTGGGCATAATAGACAGTTTCAGGATATTGTTCGGGTTCTCAGCTTTTATGATTTTTATTTCCTTATTTGCATTATTGTTCGTTGCAGAGGTAAAGAGACCAAAAAAAACCACCAAGGTAATGAAACGGCAAAGCATACATTACTCTATTAAGGTTATCCTCGCTAATTCATTCAACGGTTTAGGATTAGGAATGGCAGTTCCTCTTCTCCCCCTATGGTTTGAACTGCGTTTCGGCGTAAACAGCAGCCTTATCGGGATAATATATACCATTTCATATGCAGCTACTGCGCTTGCTGCATTTGCAGCTTCAAAGAAAGCATACTCTCCAAGGTTTTCCACGCTTTTTACTGCCTCTTATACAAGGGCATTGCAAGGAGTGATGCTCATAATAATAGCATTTTCTCCGTTATTCATTCTTTCATCTCTTTTCTTCACTGTCCGTTCATTTATAGCGGGTTTCGGTTCCCCTTCTAGGAGTGCAGTAAACATGAGCGGAGTAAATTCTCAAGATTATGGCACTGCATCGAGTGTGATGGGCCTAGCGAACAGGCTGGCACAGACAAGTTCAGGTTTATCAGGTTACTTGATGGATATCTCGCTCCCATTTCCAGTTCTTTTTGGAGGAGTACTCCAAACAGTTGGAGGGTTTATCTACTTTAAAGTATTGTCTTACAATAAAAAAAGAGTTTATAAGCGATGATTTTTTAAAGGTATAATGGGCTTAGATTCCATAATAGAAGATGAAAACAAAGAGGTTTATGCAAATAAAAACCTCAAATACTACCTTGGTAAGGCCTTTTCCGGTTTAAAAAAATTCTATAAAGACAATTTAGCGGTTAAATTTAAGTTTCTTTATGAAAGTGCGGCGATGTTTTCCGACAGAATACTCACTTATTTTGGCTTGGAATATCAAGGTGGCCAGGAGGCGAACCCAATAATGGCAAAGCTTTTTAACTACATAGGGATAATCCCCTCTGCTATAAGCTCCTATATAATAGCGAACGTTTCTATGTACATCTTCTCCTCCAAGATACATAAAAAAGTTGGCTTGAAAAACAAGCAAATGCTTGGAAGCGTATACCTTGGCATGGGCGGATCAGAATCCCTGGTTTCACTGCATAATTACCTTTCAATGAACAACTATAACAACATAATAGCAAATATGAGCTATGCCCAGTCATTTATACCCCTTACAATAATCTGTGTATCCCCGTTTTTATATTATTGGGGCAGAGAATACCTACATAAAAAGAAAGTTGCCAAAACAAACGTTTAGAGATCAAACTGTAAATTAAATAGCTGCATATCATTTGATTTTTCTATAGGCCTTAACTTTGTAGTATACTTGCCCGAAACCTTTATTTCTACGCCTTTGAACCCGTCCACTGCTGCAATGTATCCGTTATTGTTTATAACACTTTCAGTAGCGGAATTACCACATGAAGACAGCACCTGCAGATCTAAATTGTCTATACCATATTTTTTTAGTATCCCTGCATCGGCGCATATCTCAACAGAAGTGTTTATTCCTTTGAAGTTTACTATAGGGTCTTTCCCATATGATAATGAATATTTCTCTTTGTTATACTCATAATTGTTTGTTTCGGAGGGATATAACTTTAATGCTCCTTCTAAATTGAATTTTGAGCCAAGGCCATCATTGAACTTGTAAACGCTTTTTATCACCTGGCCGTTTCTAATCACGGGCATTACGTTATAAAGCGCCTTATTTTCATCATAAAACATGGCAGTTCCTGGAAAAATAAGCATGTCTGAACCCCTGCTTGCTACCTTAAGACCTTTTAACAGCTTTTCGTATTCTCTTTTCGAGTAAGGTATTCTTGGAACCTCTTTAAACATAGATTCAGCAGCTATTTTTTCTTCAAGTATTTTCTTTGCATCCCTAGGTGCATATTCACAGTAATCCGGAGCATTGAACAGCATATTAATTGCATCTTTTGCCTTGTTGTTTCTGATAAATTTCTGAACATATACTCCTGGAGTGGATGTAAGACTCCATTCCGGCCCTATTAGTATATCAACTTCTCTATCTTTAGCACGGTAAATATTGGCTATTACTTCATAAGGGTTTCCGTTATAAGTAGTCTCAATGTTGCTCATTGCCCCAAGGAGCATTTCTATTTTCATTTTCTCTATCAGAAAGTAAATAATATTAATAGTTTTTGCTTCCTTAGAAACTAAAAATTAACTAATTAAGGGGGAGCTGCGAGGTGGGCAGGAACCGCGGCTCCACCAATATAGGCTGCAAGTAATGAGCCTAATGTTAAGAAGACTAAAAAGAGCACTATGTAAATAATCCAACTTTTATTTAATGGTTTATTGCTGCCATTTTCCCTATATTTATCCATTGCCAATGTGGTTGGATAAGCGAATATCCCTGCAATCCCAAAAGCAGTATACAAACCAAGAAGTGCTATTGGAGAGTTGGTATATCCAAGATTATAGCCGGAAATGCCGTACTCTATCAGTACTAAACCCATAAATAATGCAATAAGTCCAACATACTGCAATTTTTGGTTATATTTAACGGATAATACGAATCCAAGAGTTAGTATTCCTAACATTATGAATGGATCATAAAACAATAGGTCGTATGCACCCGGTAAATTCCAGGTCATTTCTCCATAAAAGCCCATTACAAGAATGAATACTGCTATCGCTGCAAACATAAATATTGAGCCCTGTAAATGTGATTCTATGCTCAACTTTGAATTTGATTTGTTTACATATCTAGCCCTGTAATCCCTGTAAATAGCAATTACAGTATAATCCATAAGAAATCCAATGAATGCAACGAAGAACAATGACAATGCCAATTCATCTACAAATCCCATAACTAATGTAGTATTTTATTGTTTATAAGCACTTATTATCCATTTGGTTATGATCCCTACTTTTTCTTCCGCATTTCCGGATTTGTGTACTTATTCCAAAACAGCTTGTACATCTTCAATTTGTCAGGCAATTTATTCAGATATGGAATAAACGGAAACAGCATCAATATGAAAAAGATGATTATGGCTATCAGTCCATTTTCAAGGTCATTCCACCAAGGAATGTTGGCAGTCGCTATCTCAAGCGCATTGTATGGTATCAGCCAATATTCTATTGACCAGGGGGGAGCACCAACCTTTAGCATGCCCCACTGTGCAGTCCTTAAGCCATAATTCGTTGCTGCAGTCGTCAATGCACCGGTATCATACAAAAATCTTAACACATAGGTTTCATCTAATCCGCTGGAGCTTTCGTTTTGAACCACTAACTGATATTCTCCAGATTCAGCCATTTTGGTCAAACTGGCAGTCGCAACTATTAATGGATTTTGAGAACTCATTGCACTTGAAATAGAGCCATTATTGCTGAAGTAATCATATGCTTGTATAAACTGCGCATTTTGCTGAGAAGGGCTTTCATTGAAAAACGTAGAAAGCTCATTCGTCTTATTTTCAAAGTTTACATACTTAGAATACGGAACTGTGAAGTAAACTGCTCTAGTACTAAAGGTATACGGATCTATAGTATCAAGATAAGTGGCAGTACCCGATGAAAAGTTGAATTCCTGCAGTAAAGTAGTTGCAACTCCAGAAGGATTAGAATTTGCTGCCTGGCTTATGGTTAAAGGCGCTATATACGGGGAACTAAACACAAATGCAAACACCAACACTATTATAAAAATATAGATCATTCTTCTGTACATTTTTTTATGGTCTGCTTCTACCATTTTATATGGTATATCATCCCTATAAGGGGTGCTTAACCCATCTTTTTTAACCAGCGAGTAATGCATAAACATAAGCAGGATCAAAAGGATAGGGATTATAGCTACGTGCCAGCCTAAAACGGCTCCTTGATTCAAAGGATTTACCCAGAAGCCTAGGCCCATACCATTCCATAGGTCCGCACCTGCTTTGTCGTTCCACTGTGAAAGCAGCCCTCCTTGGACCCCTATACCAAATGCAAATTCCAGCAGAACCAAAAGAAGAAGCACGCTGCCAATCATCCAAACAAGCTTTTTCTTTCTAAATGCAGAAGTCGAAAAATTAACGAAAAGATGAATAAACATCAATGTCACGAATGCTTCAGCTGCCCACAGATGCAAGCTTCGGAAAAACGTGCCTATAGCAGTAGTATCCCACCAGTAAGGACCAAAAATCAGCATTATCATGCCGCTTATTGCCAATATAACGAATAGCTCTAAGAGGTATATCCCTATCGTGAAAAAGAAGCTGTTACCGTAAGATGGCACGTATTTTATGTATTGGTCATGCATTAAATCGATTAAAGGGCTAAAAAATGAGCTATTGTCTTTTTTATCCTTATCCATACCTTATTAAATAACTGATTATCACTATAAATAGTTCAACTGCAAAAATAAATGCAGCTTTACTGTCTTATTTAAAAGAGGTATTTTATATTTTTATAGAATTGCTAACCACCTGGTTACCATTTGGCCCATTCTGGCATTCTCCGCAGTCCTTAACGCTTTCTGAACCATTGCAATTGACTTTTTTAAACGATTCAAATGCAGAAATAAGCGATTTACCAGTTTCGGTCATGCTGTATTCACTTCTTTTCATGTTATTGTTATATGATACCTTCTTGGTTATCAGCCCTCTTTTCACCAGATCATTCAATGCTTTATTGAGCGTTTTAGGGTATATTTTGGGATTTAACGAAAGCAGCTTATCAAAGTTTATACCATCGTTTTTGGTTATTTCCTCTAATACTGTTGCATCCCACTTCTTTCCAAGCACATTTAAAAGGTCTAAAGTATTGCATGCCATATAAATTATTGATTTCCTGTGTTTTAATGCATTTAGTTTATCTTTTCTTCCTTGAAATTATAGCTGTTTATCTTGTCTTCATTCTTTTTATGTTGCTTTGCTATCGGTTCAGTGTAATATTTTCCTTCCAAACTTGAAAGAAAATCTATGTCTTCTTTATCAAGCTTTATTTTAGCAGCTTCAAGGTCCTCTTTCATGTGCGCTGGATTACTTGCTTTTGGTATCGGGAATGTATTGTCTCTGTGCAAGAGCCAGCTTAATGCCACCTGTGCAGGAGTCTTTCCGTATTTACTTGATACCTTGCTAATATCTGCAAGCAGTTCTTTGTTATCAAATATCTTTCCGTGAGATAATGGGCTATAGGCTATTACTGCAATGTGGTTTTCTTTGCAGTAATCGAACACCCCTGTTTTCTCTATGTCTCTTGTCACTATGCTGTATTCTACCTGATTGGATGCTATCTCATGCTTTGACATAACAGACTGTGCTTCCTTCATTTCATCAAGCGAAAAGTTGCTTATGCCTATATTCTTTATCTTTCCTTCATCTACTAGCTTTTCCATCGCTTGCATTGTCTCTTTTATTGGAACCGATTTGTTGGGCCAATGCAATTGATATAAATCTAAGTAATCTGTTCCTATCTTCTTCAGGCTGGCTTCGCATGCTTTTATTACATCTTCGTATTTAAAATGCGTGGGCCATACCTTGCTTGCAATGAAGAGCTTATCTCTTTCATAGCCTTTAATTGCCTCTCCGACAATGTCCTCAGTATTATACATTTCTGCAGTATCTATGAAGTTTACTCCGTTGTCTATTGCATATTTTATTGCCTTCACATTCTCTTCCCTGTTGCTGCTAAGCTGCCAAGTGCCAACGCCGATAACAGAAAGTTTACTTTTTGTCTTATTGAATTCCTTTGTTTCCATAGTTGTTTAAGCCGCTGATTCTATTTATGGTTTTTCAGGCTAAGTTTCAAGTGTATATCTCTTGATATCCTTATTGTGGGAACTAATAATATTTGAAAGCTACCCAAAATAAAGAGATAAACTCCTATTGTGTTCAAGTGCCCCGGCAGGAATTCTATGCTGCCTACTAAAAACTCCAACCCTATCATAAAATCGTTTATCCAACCTAAAACCTTGTAATTTCTCTCTATCTCTTTTCTTATCCTATCTCTATCTTTCTTTAAAGCCATCAAAGCGCCTTTATTATATCATCAGTCGATAGAACATCAAAAAGCTTTTTCATGTTCTGAAGGGATCTTTCATGAGCTTCTTTGTCACTGGAAGAGGATGCATCTGAATCTACAACTACATAAAAGCCCCTGTTTGCTGCATCTCTCGCCGTAGATTCAACTCCTATTTCAGTTGCTATCCCTGCGATTATCAACGTTTCAATACCGGCATTTCTACACATAAGCTCGAAATTTGTGCCTATGAATACACTTGCAGTGTTTTTGTTTATGACTATTTCATTGTTTTTAGGTTCAATAGCCAGTTCAAACATTTCTTTAGGTAGTTGCGAAAGGTTAAACTTCATTTTGCTTGAAGAGTACTTCCTAGCAGGAGATTCAAATTCCTTCGGCAATGGCGTAATCTTTGTAAAGAATATTGGCATCCCTTTATTTCTTGCGCTTTCTATAAGAGCATTAATGTTTTTAAGAAATTCTTCCTTGTTGTATATGTTATTCACCAGCATTTTCTGTACGTCCCACACTATCAGTGCAGAATGTTCTGGATTTACTATTTCCCTGATTTCAGTATAAACTTTCCTTTCCATCTTTAAAAATAGCATTTTGTAATTATAAACTTTTATCAAAAAAGAAATAAAAAAGAAAGAAACAAAATTCACTCAATCTTTATGTCGTTGTCGTCTACACCTTTTTTCTTCAGCAGCTCTACTGTTAATACCCCGTTCTTGAAGCTTGCCTTGCTTCCTTCCTTTTGCACAGGCGCAGGCAAAGCAATCTCTCTGTAGTAACCTGCTGAGTTTCTTTCCACCCTGTAGTAATTCTCCTTCTTTTCTTCTACCTCTTTTTGCGTATTTGCCCTTATTATGAGCCTGTCTTCTTCTATCTTCAGTTTTATGTCCTCCTTGCCCACACCCGGCAAATCCGCAATTACTTTGACCCTATTGTTTTCATCTAATATGTCAACCCTTGGGTAATTGAAATTAAACCCAATGCCTGAAATAAACCTGTCAAGCTGCTGGAAAGGGTTTAAATCAATTGGTTCTATAGGTTGCAAGTCTTTTATTCTCATATGCACCACCTCCTTTTTTATTGGATTAAAAATTTAAGGCGGCCGTAACCGGCCAATAAGCTATGTATTAAAACTCTCAAAAGAAACCAAAATTCTTGTTATAAAATCTTTTACGGAAGTCATATCAATCACCTCCTTAGATTTTATACACTACAATAATTATTATGTACTAAATAATTTATAAATTTTTCTGTAAAAAGAATTCAACTATTTTAAAAATTTTTATAATAAGGTGTACAATTATTAGAATGGACTTAAGTAAAAACATACTGATAAAAGCAAATCCGGGCACTGGGAAAACCACTTCATTAGCAGACAGGGTAATAGAGCTTATAAAAAATGGAGTAAGCGAAAAAGAGATACTTTGCTTGACATTTACTAACAAGGCAGTAGATGAGATGTTTGAAAAAATCAGTCAAAAAC